>CANQEV010000029.1 GCA_947595925.1 uncultured Acetatifactor sp.
ATCAAGGCAGAATAAGATGAACTATATGCCATGAGGCAGGCATATATGTTTCACACAAACTGATGATGCCTCTAAAAAAATGGTGATAAAGATTTCTTTTACCTGTTCTATACTTCCTCCGACCGCTCCCTGCATTGCCGAAAGAACAGGAAAAAGTTCTTCCGCATCTATCATTTCAAGCAAAGTCGTTCCGGTAAAAAAGTTTGATTGAAAAAGGAAGCGGAACAAATGCGGTTCTTCTATCGCGAAGCGGATGTAATTCAGCCCAATTCCGAGCATAACGCCTCCCTGCGGGCTCTTAATATTCATGAGATATTCAGAATGATAAACGTCTGCTTTTGCATAAGCTGCTTTTTTCAATTCCTCAATCGTTGCAAAGTGGTACATAACAGGCTGCGTAGAACAGTTCAGCTTTTTTGCGACTGTTCTTGCGTTGATGTATTCCGCGCCTGTTTCACGGACAACCTCAAAGGCGGCATCAACGACCATATCTTTTGTGATCTTAGGTTTTGGAGGCATGTGTATTTCCCTTCTAAATTATTATTTTTGTTATATAACATCGATTATATTATAGGCCGCAATACTGATCTTGTCAATTCCTCCAAATGAACTTTCACACAATTTAGCTGTTAAATGAAACTATAACAGATGAGTCTGCTATGCTTTGTTTTTCCTCAAGCTGGGATTTCGAAAAATGCGGATGACCAATGGGATCACCATAAGTGTCCAGACGATGGGCTCGGAGATCACCACGCCAAAATACTGCAGTCTGGGAGTCAGCAGATACGCGATCAGCACCTTTCCGGCGAGTTCGATCAGACTGGAGATCAGCGGTGTTGCACTGTCGCCAAATCCCTGCATACTGTTGCGCAAAATGCAGATAACGGCCGGCAGGAAATAAAAGGAGGCATTCACCTTAAGATAAAGTACGGCATTTTCCAGAATCTCCGGTTCGTCGCTTGCGGTGATCAGGCGAATGATCACAGGCGATACTGTGAACACGATCAGAAGCACAAAAAGATACCAGCCCAGCGAGAACAGGATCGAGTCCCGGATCCCTTGGCGGATCCGGCCGTACTCCTCCGCTCCCAGATTTTGCCCGCAGTATGTGGCGAGGGCCGTCCCCAGAACAAAGAAGATCATCAGGAACAGGGAAGTCGCCTTCCTCGCCCCTGTATGTGCCACGATAATATTCGTTCCCAGCGCATTGATCGCTTTCTGAAGGACCAGGGAACCCAGCAGCACAAAGGACAACATAAATCCCATGGAAAAACCTCTCGGCAGGAGCTGTGCATACATCTCCTTCTCCGGAGCCAGGTCACTTAATCCCAGGCGGATCTCAGGATACTTCCAGCGCATATACATAAAACACAATACCGCAGACAGCGCCTGTGCTGTCACAGTAGCCGCCGCTGCCCCCGTCACGCCCATCTGGAAACGGAGGATCAACAGGTAATCCATCCCGATATTTAACAGATTGGAAATGATCAGAAACAGGAGCGGCGTAAAAGAATCACCGATTGCCCGCAGAATCGCGGCGCAGACATTATACAAAGTCGTGGCGATCAGCCCGGCTATGATGATCCTGATATACGCGGACGCCTCGGTCTTCAGCTCAGGAGAGACATTCAGATAATCCAGAATAGGGGACAGAAAAATAAGGCAGCCTGCACTTAGGAGAACCGTGATCCCTATACTCAGCGCTGTCATTCCGCCGATGGATTTTCTCAGGTTCCTTTCATCCCGGGCGCCGAAATAGGTGGCCACAATGATCCCGTATCCGCAGACCACACCGTTCATAAACTCGATCAAAAGATCGCTGAGTGAGGTGGTGGCCCCAACCGCCGCCAGGGAGCCCTCCCCCAGGGCGCTCCCAATGATCCGCGTGTCCACCAGACTGTAGCCAAGCTGAAAAAGCTGACCGATATACAGCGGAAGCGCAAAGAGCAGGATGACCCGTATGGGCTTTCCCTGCGTGAGATCCTTCATAAGAGTTTTCTCCTTTCACTTTTCTGCATCTGATCCAAAACAGAACCAGCGGTATCCCATTCCGATTAACCGCCGTAACACATAACATGACATACGGGCAGACGACATCCCGTCAGCGGGGTGCCTTACTTACGGATACATAGGGACTGTCCTTCAGAAGAAACCTCCAGAGGTAGTCCCTGGCTTCCCCGGCGTAATCGATGTTGATCCGCTTCGTCCGCAGGATCTCCTGCTTCTGTACGGTGATTCCGGTCTCCAGGTAGAGGGAATCCCCGCACAGGTCCGCCCCGTAATCTCCCATGGTGATCCCCATGGCCTGGGTGAGCCTTCCCGGTCCGCTGCACAGCAGTTTCTCCCGCTCCGTCTTCCGGCGGCGCTTCATGAGATCCAGGCCCTCCAGGGGCTCCAGGGCCCGGAGCAGCAGGACCTCCGGCTTGTCCTTCCGGTTCGTGACGATGTTCATGCAGATATACATGCCGTAGATCAGGTACACATAGACATAGCCGCCCTCGCCGTACTGAATCTCTGTGCGCTTTGAGCGGCCGTGAAAGGAGTGGGCGGCCCGGTCGTCCGGACCCAGGTAGGCCTCCACCTCCACGATCTTCCCCTTCGTCACTCCCTCCGGGGTGACATGGACCAGGGTTTTTCCCAGAATATCCTCCGCCACCGTAAGGGTGCCGCGGGTATAAAAATCGCGTTCCAGCTTCATATTGTCTCCTTCACATCCCCAAATCCTTTCCATTCGCAAAGCCGCGCTGACGCGCTCTCTCGCTGCTTTGCAGCCCACCAAACCCTTTCCATTCGCAAAGCCGCGCTTGACGCGCTCTTTCGCTGCTTCGCAGCTCTCTTTGCTCATGAAAATGGCGTTCCCTCAGCCGCCGGCCATGAGGAAGGCCCCGTGCGAGCACGGCCTTCCGTCCCTTTATTTACCCAGTTCAGCCACGCCCTTTCCATTCGCAAAGCCGCGCTGACGCGCTCTTTCGCTGCTTCGCAGCTCTCTTTGCTCATGAAAATGGCGTTCCCTCAGCCGCCGAATCGACGGAAAACACCGTGCAAGCACGGTTTTCCGTCGATTTCGGCGGCTGGCTGAACTGGGGCTACCACGTCGCGACGGTATGGTAGAGGCGGTAGTAGCCTCCGCCCAGGCGGACAACCTGGAGGTTGATGGCAAAATTATCGACTTCCAGGGTCTTTAGGGCATTGTCTACATACCCCGCCCTGTGTCTTCCGCTGGTATAGGCGTCCTCGATGGTCTGCCAGAGGCTTGCAGGTATGCAGCAGGTAAACTGCACCTGTCCGGTTCCGGCCTTCGTCAGCTTTGTCTCGCAGTCTTTGTAATAGGCGTCCAGGCTGCGGATCACATCTGCCTCCGTGATCCCGGCTTCCCTCAGGTTTTCTTCCTCAGAACTGCTGTCCGTATCGTCCGGCGCGGCAGTGCGGTCCGGAAAAAGCGTCCCCCGGTCCGCCAGGGTCAGCGGTTTCGTGGGATTGGGGTTGATGAGGCCCTGGATGCCGTCCAGCGGGGAAACTGCCTCGCTGCTCCCCTCCTCCGGGCAGGCCGGGAGGTAGACGGAGAGGCCTTTTCGCATGTGGGTCCCCGCATAGGCCCGGTCCGAGCAGTTGAAATACCGGTAAGTGTCCTCCTCATTGTCATCCCAGGTCACATCCACGTTCCGGTACATCCCGTCCACATAGACAATGTTCCAGGCGTGATCCTCCCCGGAGTACCCCATGCAGTAGTAACAGGGGATTCCAAGCTGCAGCATCAGATATTGAAACGCCCTGGCATATCCGGCGCATACCGTCCGCCCGTCCACCAGCGCGCTGTACGCGCTCTGATTGCGGGACGCGGACGCCTGATAAACCTCTTTTTCGATCAGGGCGTCGTGCACATACCGCTCTTTCTCCAGATCGGACTCCAGGTCCCGGGCCCCCTGGAGGATCTCCTCCGCGGCAGTCTCAAACTCCCTCTTCGCGCTGTCAATTCTGTCCGCAAGGTCATAATATTCCAGGCTGATCTCCACTACCTGACCGCCCTTCATGTACTTACAGCTGTATTCCGTCTCCAGAAAGAAGAGCTCCGGGTGATCCCCGGTCACAGCCTCAAAGACCGTGTAGAGCTGATCCGCGCTGACCTCCACCGCCGGCCGAAAAGATTCCTTTAATTCCTCCGCATTGGCATAGATCTGCCGATAGAGCTGTTTCATCGGCTCCGTGAGCATGGCGTAATAGGGGTAGTAGAGTTCCTGGAACTGCAGATCTTCCCCCAGTTCTCCCAGGCCAAGCTCCCGTTGGAGCTTCTCGCCCTCCTCATCCTCCACCTCGCTGGTCCGGCCGTCCGCCTCCCGGTATCCGTTCTTTCCCGAAAGGCCCTCTGGAGCCGCTACCTGATCCTTCGAGGGGATCACATAGCCCGTCTGGTTCTGAAAGGGCATGTTCTCCCAGTCGATGCCGGGAGTTGTGCTCTCGGAAATGCTAAAGTCTGGAGAAACCACGACTTCCGTCCCGCCCGGCTGCGTATCTTCCGCCGGCGCTCCGCCATACACCGCCGCCGCGATACGGTCCGTCAGACCGGGGATCAGGGCGCAGACGATCACGACGCCGCACAGCAGCATGCACAGGATCATCAGGCCATAAAACAATTTTTTCACCAGTTTCATGCGCTCATCACTCCTCTATCCAAAAAGGCGGAGGTTCCTTTCGGATCCCTCCGCCCTCGCACAGTCTTTTTTACTCCACCTTAAAGGACGATATCTCTGTCTTTAATTCGTTCATGTTTTCATCAAGGGCCTTGGAGACGTCGTTCAGGTTCTGTACGCTGGACATCAATCTCGCGATGGTGTCTGCAACCGCCTCCGTATTTTCCGCCGTTTCGCCTATGATGCCGGAAATATTCTCCACCGCCTGGACGGTTCTCTCTCTCTCCGCGTCCGTCCGCTCCGTATGTTCCATGACTTCCTTAAGGTTTTCCAGCAGGTTCGCCATCTGTTGACTCATATCCTTAAATATCTCAATGACCTGGCCCACGACCTCCGTCTGGGAATCCACCATCTCCCGTGCCCTCTCGGCGCTCTCCACGCTTTCCTCAGCCCTGCTGATAATGTGGCCCACGTTGCTCCGGATCTCTCCCGCAGCCTTCGCAGAGTCGTCCGCCAGCTTACGGATCTCGGCCGCCACCACGGAAAAGCCCCTTCCCGCCTCGCCGGCCCTGGCCGCCTCGATGGAGGCGTTTAGGGACAGGAGGTTCGTCTGGCTGGAGATCTCCGCTATCATCGCCACAAATTTATTGATATAGGCGGTCTCCGTCTTCAGATTTCCAATGCTCTGACCCACCTCCATGGTGATGTCCGTAGTCTGCTGCGCATGCTGGCCCAGAAGACGGACTTTCTCCACGCCGCTTCCGATCATCGTCTCGGTATCCTGCACGTCGCCCCTGATCTTCTCCACGATCCGGGCCATCTCCTGAATCTCGCGGGACAGCGCATTGGCGCGCTCCACGCAGTCCTGGGCGTGGCTGGATTCGTTCTCCATGTCCGCGCTGATCCCCTCCACTACCTGGGAGATCTCATAGAAAGAACCGCTGATGGTATCGGAGGCATTCTTCACGTTCACAGCGGACTCCTCCAGGCGGGTGGTAGCGTCGTTCACCTTGCCCACCAGCTTCTTTGTATTGTTCACCATATGGTTAGCGGAACCGGCCAGGGTGGCAAATTCATCCTGTCCGCTGGAACTTACCTTCACGGTGAGATCGCCCTCCGCCACCTCTCCAAGGCTTCCGGAGATTCTTCTCATGTTCTGCTGGATGCCGGAGATGATCAGGAACGCGATGCCCAGTACCGCCAGGCAGGCGATAATCACCATGAAGATGGCCACCACCCGGATCTCCTGGGCCTGATCCGTCACAGTGCTGATGGGTACCAGCGCGCAGACCACGGCGCCGGTCAGCTCGCTTCTGCTGTAAAAGAACATGCACTTCTGCCCCTTGCAGCGCACCTTTTCCATCACTCCGGTGGTCTCGGGAGCGGCAAGCGCCTCCTCAAAAAAGTCCTGTCCGTAAAAGACCGCCTCTTCTCCGTCCGCGCCGATCTTTTTATTCTGGGAGCTGATCAGCTCTCTTCCCCCGGGGGACACGAAACCGACGACGCTCCCCTCGCCCAGATCCAGGATATTCAGAAGTTCCAGGATCGCGTCCGGGGAGATATCCGTCACAATGACGGCGAGATTGGAATCGGACATTACCTGATAGGCCATGATGTAATCCGTCTCTTTCATTCCCAGAGTCTCATCCAGAAGGGTGTGACGGTCTATCCAGTTGTTAAAGCCTCCGCTCTGACTCATGACGTCGCTCCGATAAGCGTCCCGGATCCCCGCCTTGATCTGCGTGGTCGCCGTGCTGAGGATGCGATAAGCGTCAGTCGGAACGACATGCATGTTTTTGATAAACTTATTCCCGGACTGGTAACCGCCGAGTTGTTTACGAAAATCCGTGAGCAGATTGGATTCCTCCACCGCGTTGGATTTATATCTTCCAGTCAGTACTTCCTTCAGTTCCCCGTCCAGCATCAGGGTCGTGCTGACGGAGCGGATGAACTCGCAGTTGCTGTCCACGTTCTCCTGCACCATCTGAATGGTCTGCACCGTGGATTCCGCGAACTTGTCTCCCATGCCGTCCCGGGCCTTATTGTAGGCGACCACGCCGATGATGATCATAAAGAGCACGGGGACTAAAAAGCCCAGCACCAGCTTGTTGCGAATGGTGAAAAAAGAACCGTTCAACATGTCGGACAGCACCGCCCTGCATTTTTTCCAGAGGGGAGCCAGCTTTTTCCCAAGGGCGCGGAAAAAAGGAGCCAGCTTCTGTCCCACGGCACGAAATGCCGGGGCGATCTTTGCGCCGATTCTCTGAAAAAAGGCCGTCGTTTTTTTCGCGCCGGAAGCTATCCCGCCGCCGATCTTCTGAAAGAAATTCTTCGGATCGTCAGTTTTGCCGCCCGCTTCTCTCCCGGTCTTTTCTTTTTTCAGGCCGTCCTTTTCTGCCCGGGGCTCCGCCGTAATTTTCTCCTGCGGCTGAGGCCCTTCCTTCACAGGCTGCTGGTCCCCAGGCGTTTTTTTCGCCGCCTGTCTCTTTGCCCCGGCAGCCTTTTCAGCCGCAGATTTTTTCTCCGGCGCGGAAGTTTTTGCCGCTTTCGCCGCTTTCGCTTTCTTCTGTCCGGTGGGTTGCTCCGCCTTTGGCGTCGATTCCGTCAAAGTCTCCTCCGCCTTGGCTTTATTCTCTGTTTCAGCCATGTTTTTACTCATCTCTTCTTCCGACTCTCTGGGAATAAAACCTTTTTTCTCGTTCATATTTTTCTCCGATCCCTGTAGAATCTGACACAAAAAGACCACTTTACGATAACAATATACTACATTTTGCTGAAAATGGAAAGTACTATTTCGGGAAAAGCCACGAAAACAGAATCATCAGCCGGGATTTCCGCCTCACACCGCAGGCAGCTCTATCGTAAAAACGCTGCCCTCGCCCTCCGTGCTCTCGCATCGGATCGCGCCGCCATGGCGTTCCGTGATGCTCTTTGCGATGGCAAGCCCCAATCCGTGCCCCTCTATCCCCGGCGTGCGGGATTTATCCCCCCGGAAAGACCGCTCAAAAACATGGGGCAGATCCTCCGGGGAAATTCCCAGGCCGGTGTCCCGCACCGAGATCTGAAGGAGCTTTTGATCTCTTTCCGGGGCCGGGTCGGGGCATTCCCCCTCTCCGTTATACGGCGTGACTTTTGGAATGACTCTTGCGCTCAGCGTAATTTCCGCCCCATCCTCCGAATACCGCAGGGCGTTCACAAACAGATTGTCCAGCACCCGGACGATCTTTCCCGGATCCACGCAGATCCGGCACTCCATCCCTTCCTCCAAGTCAAGTTTCAGAATTCTGCCCTGAAAACGGCTGTCCGCCTCACAGGAATAGAAAAACTCTTCTAAGAGGGGAACGGCTTCCATCTCCTCCCGGTTCAGGACCAGATCCGGGTCCTCCATACGCCCCAGCAGAAAGATATCGTCCAGGATAGCGTTTAAATCTTTCAGCCTCCGGTTCATCAGATCCAGAAGTTCTCCGTATTCTTTCCCCCGGATCTCCGGTTTCTCCCGAAGCAGCGCCACCGTGCTGGTCAGCGCCGTCATAGGCGCCCGGAGATCATGGGAGAGGTTGGAAAAAAGCGCCGCCCTCTCCTGTTCCTGCCTCAACAGCCTTTCATTCGCCTGGGAAAGCTGTTCGTTCGCCTCCACCAGCGCCTGTTCCAGCTCTTCCCGGGAGAGCATGCGGGGCCTGACATATTCTTTTCCGGTCATCTCTTCACACCGACCCTTTCCCTGCTGCAATCTTTATCTGCGTCCCACAGAGCGTTTTCCTGCGCCCCTATCCCCGGAAACGGTATCCTTTTCCCCACTCCGTTTCGATCATATTCTCCAGCCCCACATAGCTCTCCAGCTTCTTTCTCAAACGGCTGGCGTTCATCATGATATTTCTCCGGTCCGTATCCAGATAGCCGCCCAGGACCTCCCGGCCGATCTCCTCAAAGGTCATGATCTTGCCCGCGTGTTTCGCCAGGCAGACCAACAGTTCAAACTCCCGGTTGGAGAGCGGCACCTCCTCCCCATGACAGGTGACCTTGCGGTTCATCAGCTCGATCCTAAGGGGCGCAAACTCCAGCACTCCCGCCTCTTTCTGCTCCGGCCGGCTGCGGCTGATATGGATCCGTATCCGCAGGGCAAGTTCCTCCAGACTGCAGGGTTTTGTGATGTAATCCTCCGCCCCTTCCGAAAGCCCCCGGATCCGGTCCGGTTCTTCCACCCGGCCCGTGAGGAAAAGAATCGGCGCGCCGGTGAACTGCCGCAATTGTTTCAAGGCCTCGAATCCGTCCATTCCCGGCATCATCACATCCATGACCACACAGTCCGGTTTGAAACTCTTTGCCAGTTTTATGGCGTCTTCCGCATTGGACGCCGTGTTCACCAGAAAGCCTTTCCCCTCTAAAAATCGTCCGTTTACCTGCAGCACCTCCAGGTCATCGTCAACCAGCAGCACACGATCCATCCTGATCCCCCTGATCTTCCCCTTTTTTCCGGCTTTGCATCCGTTCCTCCGGCGTATGCTCGAACAGTTTCATCTGCTCCACGATCCTTGCCCTGTCCCCGGCGCTCTTTATAATTCCCCGAAGGGAACCTCGTTTCAGACGCCTGTTGTTCTGCAGGAAGACCCTCAGCGTCCGGATCCAGAGCACGGGCCAGAGCCATTTCTTCTTACTCTGTTCCGGATAATTCATCCGCATCTGGTAATGAAACTCTCTCAGGTAATCAACCAGGCTCCTGTGCCGCAGCGCCACCATGCGGGCCGGATCGGCCTTTCCAAATTCCTCCGCCCGGATAATGTCCGCCAGGAATTCTTCCCCATATCTCTCCGGAAATTCTTCCCAGCTGCCGGCCGGATAGATTTTGCCCGGTTCCAGGCCCAGATAAGTCTCGCAGACCAGCGTAACCGCCTTCGAAAATCCGGTGAGCCCGCATTTTTCCGTCAGTTCCAAAAAACTTTCCCGGGTTCCCTCCGGGTGCTCCCCGTTCCAGAAGACCACCCAGTCCGCAAGGAGCTTTAAGCCGAATCCCGCCCTGAGGTAATGCTGCAGCATGTGAAGAAGGAGTTCCACCGCCTGAAGGTCATCCGGGGCCACGGGAATCGGAACCCCCATCGTCTCCCTTCGGATCACGCGCCGGAAACATTCCTCCCGCATCTCCTCCATGGTTTCATTTATCGTTTTGTCGTCAAAGGGCTCCGCCAGCATCGTGTGCAGTTCCACGTCGATTCCCTCCGGACCGGAACAGGCCACATGGTGATTGGCGTGCTGTTCTTCCTTGACTCCATACCCCTGTTCCACAAGCATCCGGGTGGCATCCGCCGCTGCCTTTTCGCTCTCAAACAGAAGGTCCACGTCTCCCGATTTGCGATACTCCGGCGACGGATACCAGGAAGCGGTCCCCACGCCTTTCAGCACGATCACGGGAATGCCCCGTTCTTCCAGCTTCTCCACGATCTCCTTAGTCAAAAACAACAGACGGTAGCTCTGCTGCACCGTCTTCAGGGCGCTATCCCCCAGCCGTTTCCGCCAGTCCGGGAAAGCCCCTTCTTTTTGCTCTTCACATTCCTCCTGCTGAAGTAAATCGTATAATAGCGGAAGAACCTTATGACTGTCCGCAAGTTCTATCATCCGGTCCATGTGGATCTGTCCCAACCGATTCTTTTCTTCTTCCCGGAGCGTTTCCCCCTTAAGGGCCAGACACAACAGGCGGCACAGCTCCTCCACTTCCTGATTCAGCGTGGTTTTCATGCGTCCACCTGCTTTCTTTTATTTCTTTTTTCCGATATTTTTCCGTCCACGTGAAATCCCCGGAGCAGCGCAATGCCAAGCGCATACAAAAAATATCCGTGGACGGCAAACAACAGGGATGCGCAGCGGATCATGATCCGCCAGCTCAGGGCGGTAACATTCTCCCGATACCTGCCCCTCGCAAGGTCCCCCATGGCGGCTTTCACAAAGGGATCGCTGCCGTACTGTCTCATGATCTCCGCCGCGCGAAAGACGCCCTTTCCCGCCTGCAGTTCCTGTTTCACCAGGAAGAAGCTGCCAAAAAAGATGTGAAAGTCCGTCAGGTCGTGATAATCCTCCTCTATGCCTCTCCGATCCAGTTCTTCATGAAACTCCCTGGCAATGGCGATCCATACCGACATCAGGTTTTCCTGGTACTGGTTGGTAGCGGAAGCCTGGTGGAAACGGTACAAAAATACGCTGTCATCCACAAAAGCATACACCGGGTGACAGGCATAGCACAACATGTTATGCCCCTTGTCCTCCGCAAAGGAATAATTGGGGCAGAACAGTTTGTTTTCCGTCAAAAATTCTCTTCGATAGAGTTTTCCGCAGTCATAGGGCAGGTGCCCGTAGCGGTAAAAACCGTCAAAGCGGAACTTCCCCGTATTGACGTATTCCCCATCCCGGAGATGGTGGTGATTGACGCCCTGGATTTCTCCATCACAAAATTTCCGGAAACTTCCCATCGTGATATCGGCGTGTTTTTCCTCCGCCCTGAGCACCAGGGCCGTTATCGCATTTTCCCCATCCAACTGGTCATCCGCATCCAGGAAGTAGATATATTTGCCGGAAGCCGCCAAAATTCCGGCATTCCTTGCCGGTCCGCTCCCCTGGTTTTCCTGATGGATCACTTTGACCTGGCGATATTGGGAACCGTAGCGGTCGCAGATTTCCGGACAGCGGTCCGGCGAACCGTCGTCCACCAGCACAATCTCTATAGAGGGATAGTTTTGGGCCAGCACGCTTTTCAAACAGTCGTCCAAATAGTTTTCCGCCTTATAAACCGGCACTACAATACTGACCAGACAATCATTCATATTTTTTCTCACCTCTTCCAGGCGGACTGCCGCCCTTTTCTTCAGCATCCCTTACTGTTTTTCCCCGTTCTTCCAGAGCGCAATGCATTCCCTCGCCAGATCGCTGCGGCAGAACAGCAGAAAATTCACGGCGCAGATCATCAGGCCGCACACAGCGCCGCACAGCAGAAAACTGTACAGACGGCCTTCTCGGTACAGGAAATTTGTCACGGCCTTGGCAGCCCCGGTCTCCAGAACGATCAGGGCAAAATATTTCGCGAGATCCCACAGATACAGCTTCAGTCCATGATGCAGGAAATTCTTAAAGAGGAAAAATACCCTGCAGATAAACTGAAGAGCATACGCCGCTATGGTTCCAAGGACAATCCCCCCGAGTCCCAGGGGCCTGGCCAGCAGCAGGGAAATCACAAGGTTGGTGACAGATACGGCGACGGACGTCACCTTTTCCTGGGCAAACAGTCCCGCCGCGCTCATCATGCTTCTCAGGGGAAGATTCATGGACATGGCCACAAGCCTTACCGTCATCAGCAGGACAAAAAAATCCCCCAGCACATAGTCCCTTGTCAGCCAGAAATCCCCCACGAAGAGGGAGATCAGCGGGAAAACGCAGCCGGCCGCTGCCGCATTCACAAAAAAGAAGGCAAATGTGACCTGTCTCAGGACCTCAAAATTTTTCTCTTCTTCGCTGTCTAAGAAAAAGTGCGCCATGGTCGGCTGAATGGCATTTGCCAGGGCCAGCATGATATAAAAGATGGAATCCCCGATCAGGCAGTAGTTCGTGTATAATCCTGCCATGACAGCGCCGAAAAAACCTGACAGGATCAGATTGTCCGTGGATGAGAGAAGCCTTTCGAACAGGTTCTGCACAAAAATGTCTTTAATGTTTCCGACAACCTTGGACAACATGTTCTGCCCCACCGGAACCTTCCTGAGCGCCACCAGGAAGGGATACTTCCGGTTCACGTATATCGCGAGGATCACGTTATTCAGCATATCCGCCGCAATGTTAAGCGTCAGCGCCAGCGCATAGTTCCGGGTGAGCTGGAGAACGATTATGATCGTGGAATAATTCACCACGTTGAGGATCAGGTTGGCGATACTGATCAGGTATTCCCTCTGGTCCGCGATCAAAATCGACCTCTTATACGAAAGAAGGTAGGAAAGCGCCGTCCTCGCCAGCCACAGAAAATAAATCTGACGGATATAGCCCGTGGTAAAGCTTGGGGCATTGATCAGGGACGGGATCCAAGGCATCACGAGCATCCCCAGCCCCATGATCACTACCGAGAAAACATAGTAGGCCTTCCGATAAAGATTCATCAGCCCGGCGATCTGTCTCTCATCCCCCCTTGCTATGGGGCCGTACAGATTATACACTACCGCAGTGGATATTCCCAGCTCGGATACGGACAGGATGACAATGACATTGGAGATGACGCCGTTCATGCCCACCAGCTCGGCGCCCATGAGCAGATTCATGGTTCTCTGGCTGAAAAAACCTACAATGATCAGTATCACCTGTCCCAGGACTCCAAAGAAGCTGTTCCTGACCGCATTTTTCAGCTGCATAGTTCCTCTATCACCTCATTCCAAGACGCCAGGATGTCCGGCATTCGAAATTTATCCAGATTCGTCCCGGCATTCGCAGAAAACCGCCGCCTCAGCTCTTCATCCGTCATCAGACATTCCAGCTTTTCCGCCAGGTCCCCGCAGTTATAAGGAGTCGCCAAAAAACCGTCCACGCCATCCTGCAGGATCTCCCGGGTACCGGTCTTAATGTCGAAGCTGACGCAGGGGAGATCATAGGTTTTTGCCTCCAGAAGACACATTGCGAGGCCCTCTGACCTGGAGGTGAGCGCAAAGATGGACGCTCTCTGATAATACTCCTCCACGTTCTCCACCCTGCCCGTGAAGATCACCTGCTCTTCCAGTCCCAGGCTGTCCCTTTTTTCCCGGAACTCATCCATCAGGCTCCCGTCCCCGGTCACGATCCATTTCCAGTCCCTGTGCTTCGGCATCAGGATCTTTGCCGTGTCCAGCAAATAATCTATACCCTTTATCAGTTCCATACGGCCTACGGACAAAATCCACTTCTCCCGGCTGTCCTTCGACTTTTCCGCCGGCTCCTCCACCGGATTGTAAATCGTCCGGATCTTTTCCGTCCTTGAAAGCACGGAGGCGTACTGTTCACAATTTTCCAGATTGATAGTAACGATATAATCCGCTCTCTTTGCCGAATAATTCTGGATCAGCCTGCGGTAAAGGGACTCTCTCTCAAAGTAAAAGCTGAAATGCCCCCAGGAGATCACTTTTGTGGGAAGACCCCGGCTCATCGGTATGGACAGCACGTCCAGCACCAGATCGATATCGATCAGAACCGCGATATCATTCTCCTTCAGAAATTTTCTGAGTTTCGGCAGGACAAGGAGGTAGCCCGGTCCCGGCTGAATCCATTTCTTCCCCAGGGCATGGCGTTCAATATTGGGTTCCAAAAAGAAAAATGGCTCCGCCGCCTGCTCCACCAGGCTTAAAAACAAAATCTGGTATCGATTCTGCCTGGCCAGGCCGTTTGCGATCATGGAGGCAACTCTTTCCGTTCCGCCTCCCCTGGTGATGTCTCCTGAGAAAAAACAAATCCTTTTCATAGGCACGTCCCATATCTTCTTTTTTATCATTCTTAAAAGCATTCTACCATTTTTGCACAGAAAATGCTATAATATCCGTAAAGTTTTTGTTTTTCCAGGAGACAGCTTATGAGAATCATTAAAAATATAGGTTACCTGTTCCTGCTGTCCGGGATCATCGCCCTTTTTGCCTGGCATTTCCGGCCGGAGACGCCCTCTTACGAACGCATGCAGGCAAACTTTGTCCAGCCGCAGCCCGTCTATCTCTGCACGCCCTCCCAGGAGATCTGCGACGCCTTAAACAACCCCTATTGCGGATATTACCACATATATGGTTTTGCCCTGAGCGACAAGGCGGCCTACCAATCGCCGGAGGATGTTCCCGTCTATGTCGACGCCCCCGAGCGGCTGGTACAGCTTCAGATCCTTCTCAGTGATTTCCGGGATAAACCTCTCACGGAGACCGCCCTGTCCCAGCTGGATCTCATACTGTCCGCCTATGCCGCAAAGGGCAGGCAGATCCTTCTGCGTTTCCTGTATGACTGGAGCGGAAACAGCGAACAGACAGAACCGCAGGATATCCAGATCCTTCTGACGCACATGGAGCAGACCGCCTCCGTTTACAACCGCTACAAGGACAATATCCTGACCCTGCAGGGATTTTACACGGGAAATTACGGGGAGATGGGCTCCACCTCTTACGGTTCGAACGAGGCCCTGCGGATGCTGGCTGAAAAACAGATTTCCGTCACGGATCCGCTGATCTATCTCTCCGTCCGGACGCCGAACCAGTGGCGGATCGTCACCGGCGCGGACAGCTATGCCGAGCTGGCGGAACAGGATGCCTCCCCCTTTCTCGGACGCCTGGGGCTGTTCAACGACGGGATGCTTGGATCCGGTTCCGACGTCGGCACCTACACCGATAAAAGCCGGGAGGAAGAACTGCAGTTTCAGGATTTCCTGTGCCAGACCGTTCCAAACGGCGGGGAAGTTGTGATAGACAACCCGTACAACGACCTGGAGAACGCCGTCGACGCGCTGTCCCAGATGCACGTCTCCTATCTGAACAGCGTTTATGATCCGGCAGTCATACAAAAATGGCAGAATCGTCTCTGGAGCTCCCAGGACTGCTTTCAGGGAATGTCGGGCTTTGATTACATCGACCGTCACCTGGGCTACCGCTATGTCATCCGGGAATCCGGACTGCTGCCCGGCGAGAACGACGGTTTACTGCTTTCCATCGCCATTGAGAACGTGGGATTTGCACCCAGCTACCGTCCTTTCTGCTTTACCCTGACAATGCTGTCTGAGGATGACGGCACCGTCTATCCCCTTCCCCTCCCCATCCGAAGCGGGGACCTTCCCGGCGGGAAAGCAAGCCGTTTCCTGCAGCCCCTGGACACGGATTCCTTCCCCGTTGGAAATTACCGCCTGTATCTGAATATCCAGGACGAAACCACGGAGGAGGTCATCCGCTGTGCGAACGACCTCCCCCTGACAGAATACGGTTATGAATTGGGCTCGCTCCGCATCCCCCTTAAATTCAACCACCAAAACATCCAATAAAGAGATACTCCCCGGGTTCCTCCGATACCTGTGCAAAGCAAACCGGTTTCCCGCTTATTTTTTCCTGCGCTCCAATGTAAATCCGGTCGCCTGCTTCCGGCTCCTGCTCCGGGCAGCAGTACAGACTGACCTCCCGTCCGGGGGCATATCCTTCCCTGCCATCCAGTAGCAATTTTCCTAAGGAGGCAAATTCCCCCGCCGGACCATTTTTTCTAAAGAGTTTGATTTCCAGCTCCCGATAACAGGGGGCGAACCCGGAATTCAAAACCCGGATCCGAAACTGATGTTTTCCAAGCCGTCCCGTCTTTTCCGGCCGGTTCTTTTCCCAGCTCGTCTCCCGGATGGAAAGACGGTATCCCAGATGTGCGCCGATCCAGTCATACAGGGTTTCCGCGCCGGTCTCTCCCGCAGCTGCGGGCATATTCTTCCACCTCTCCAGGCAGTTGACGTCATGGACGCTGTTCAAATAGCTTACCTGCAGGCTTCGAAGGATCTCCATGGTCTTTTCGGGACTGTCCTGATTCCCGGCCAGCGCTTCCCCGCCGAAGGGCACCTTCGCCGCAAACGGGGCTTCAAAAGCGATCTCCCGCTCCCGGTCCCACATTTCTTCCCAGGCGCTGCCGCCCTGCCCGGTCTGCGCAAACGTTCCCAGATGGGTATCCGAAGAAAACATGGCGTCGTCAAAAAAGCCAAGGCCGGAGCGTTCCTGCCCCTCCGGGACGAGCATCCGATACTGCACAGGTCTGCGCAGCGCCAGGGGAATCCGGCCCTGAACGGCCCGGTTAAAGGTTTCATACAGCCTGACCAGGAAATTTTTCGCAAGGAATTTAGAACCGTGCATCTCTCCCCAGTTTCCCACGAGAAGTCCCTGATAGACATATATCTCTTTTTCATATTCTAAGAAAACAGGCCCCAGCTGTTCCATGTGCTCCAGCACAATGGAGATGACGGCCGGTTCCCTCTCCAGTCCCTCTCCCCTGGTGTCATAACAGACCCGGAGGATCACGTCCATCCCGGCCCGGGCAAAGGAGGCAAGGATTTCACGGATCTCCTGCAGCCCTTCCTCATCCAGCTTTTTCTCCCGGTAGAGCCCTATGTCCATCAATAGAAGCGCAAGGGTCTCCCCTTCATAACGCCTGGGAGGGAGCATCGGTTTCCCGCTGCCGATCTCATAAGTATAAATGTGATACCATCCCCTGCCGGGATTGTCCAGCGGCGCGTATGTCTCCCTGAGAGATGCCGGGACAAACCCTCTTATGAAATTAGGCAACCGAAATCCCATATCTGTTTTTTCTCCTTTTCAGGAATCGCTGAAGGCGAAACTCCGGCTTTCCGTTCGGTCTTACTGCCCAAGGAGTTCTTTCAGGTATTCCATGTCCTCCTCATGGCTGACGTTCCTCTGTGCCGCCGCCCTCGCCATGCTTTCCCCCTTCTCAGGATCCGCAAGCATCGCCTGGACAGAATCCGCCACCGCCTTTGGATTTAACTGACAGAGCAGGCCGTCCACGCCATCCCGGACCTGCTGGCGGTTGCTGACAATATCCGAGGCCACGATCCTGCAGCCGAGGATCTGCGCCTCCTGAATGGCAATGCTCTTGCCCTCAAAGGCCGTGGCGTGGACATAAATATCCGCCTGCCGGTAATAGGGATAGGGATTGTCCACCGTGCCCAGCAGCAGGAAATCCTTCTGGAGCCCCAGTCTCTCGATCTGTTCCTCCAGGTTCTTCCGTTCCTCCCCGTCGCCCAGAACGTACCACCTGGCGTTCACGCCCGCATCCTTCAGCCGTTTCATGGCGTCTATGGCCACGGGATACGCTTTCTGTTTGTTCAGCCTGGCCACCGTGAGCAGGCGGATCCCGTCAAAGTCGTCTTCAAAGCCCCCGGGGAGCGCCGCTTTCTCCAGGATCGTCTCCTGGTCCACAATATTGTGAAAGACCCTGGCCTTCTCCTCACATTCCGGATAAACCTTCACAAAACATTTCAGGGTTTCTTCGGAAATGGGAAAGATCCTGTCCAGCTTCAGGTAGCAGTCCCGGTCCAGTTCCCTGGTGTATCCTGACATCTGATAGTCAATATGGATGAAAGCAGCCTTTTTTTTCGCCTTTACGTGATCCGCCACATAATAGGCCGCCCCGCCCTCGATGTAAGCGACGGCCAGATCGTATTCCTCCTGGAAACGCTCCGCCCCGTCGGAGAGCACCCTCCAGAGCAGCTTATCCGGCTGGATCCTCCTGTTTTTCAGCATACGCACGGCATTTGCACAGAGATAAGGGAGCAGACGGAAAACCGTCCCCCGGGAAAGACAGGAGACACAGACCTTTTTCCACATGTGCAGACGTCCTCTGGAGGAAAAAACGGATTCCTTCGAAAATTTTCGATTCAGGAGCGTGACGTAAGGCGGCAGGCGGTCCACAAGGTCCCCCTGTCCCATGAGGACATAGAGATCCACGGAATATTCCTCCCCCGAAAATTTCTTCAGCAATTCCAGAAGAGCCATCTCCGCTCCGGCACGGCCCAGCGTATTGATGACAAAAAGAATCCTCTTTCCCATACCGCTCCTTTACTGCGTCTGCTGCGCCGTCTCCGGCTGTCCGTCCCGCTTTCTGGAAAACACCATCGGGTCCGGCATCGCCTCCCTCTTTGTCTTAAAGAGGATTCCCCTGCAAAAGATATGTTCATCCAGATGTTTCTCTACCCAGCGGATCCTAAAGTAGGCCAGGATGAATGCCACGAGGCTTCCGAAGATCAGTCCCGCGCCGTACCAGATGTCGGGGAAATGCACGGACACGCAGCTCCCCAGGAACGTCAGCACGCAGAAAGTCACGGAGGTCATGACCGCGCCGTCCAGGTCGTTGTAGTAGTACAAGAGAATGATCTCCGAATACATGACAAACAGGATGAAATACCCTGCCGCCAGGGACGGATAGATCTGCATGATCATGCCTCCGAAGCCGAAACGCGGCAGGAAAACAAGCATGAGCAGATAGATCACCACCGATATGATGAACTGCAGTCTGACCAGATTCAGCACTTCCGCCGCCAGCTGCCGGAACATACGGTTCTTTGTATTCTGTATATCCATCCATCTTCCGCCGGTCACTGCCTCGGAATACAGTTTATACCGCTCGTGGAAGTACATCTCCACTCTCGCGATAAAGATAACGGTGGCTGAGATATTGGTGAACATGGCGAGACAGGTTGCCATGTCATAGACCGGAGCCATGATAAAGCTTTTCACCACGATCATCTTCAGATCCGTGGTCCAGAAGACAAAATTATGGATATACAGTCCCAGCGTATAGGCAAAATTGATGAGAACCAGCTTCCAGTACCGCTTAAAATATCCCAGCACCCTTTTGTAGCTGTTGTTGTTTCTTCGGAAATACCTTCGGATCGTACCCATCTCCATAATGGCGGTGACTGTAAAACCGATCGTGAGCGCCAGAAGCATGGAATAGCCGATGGACATCTTATAACCCCATACAAACAGCAGGGACAGGAGAAACGCGACGATCATTCCGGTGAAGAAAAACAGGGAAATTTTGGAATAATCCTTGCAGATGGAAAGGTACAGCATGGAATAAAACACCAGCGTCAGCGCGATAAAGCCGCAGAAACCCGTATAAACGTAATACAGGGCTACCTTGCCCACGAAAAACTCCCAGATACAGAAGGGAATCCCCAGAAGGCAGGCCGTGCAGATCGTCAAAAGAAGCCCCGTATAATAGCAGGGAAGAATGTCGTCGTAGGTCTCCTCATAGATCACGTCGGAAAGGTATCTCGACAGCACCGCGTTATAGGGCGCCGACGACAACAGGGAAAAGATAAAAATATACAGCACCGTGGCGGCGAAGAGATTCCTGTCGTAATATCTCATGCTGTCATATCCCAGCACATAGCTCATCAGCAGTATATTTCCGATCACGACAAACATCGGCGCGATGGTCACCACGGAACTGTAACCGAAACCGATCAGGTTCGTGGTAATCGTGCCTTTTCCAAAGATTTTATTCAGCTTGATTCCTATTCCCGCCATATCGTCTCATTCCTTTCCAGAAGAACTATTTCCATTCTTCAAACGAACTGTAAATCTTGCGATAGGTCTCCTGCATATCGCTGAGCTTATACTTCGCCATCAGCCTCTTATAGCCGTTTTCCCCAAACTGCAGTCTCTTCTCCTCGTTTTTTGCCAGCTCCACCATGGCCTCCGTGATCTCCTCCACGTTCATCACGTGGGTCAGGATCCCCGCGTCCCCAAAGGAATCGCTCTCACCGTAGATCAGTCCGCGGCAGTTCCCCACGTCCGTTGCGATCACCGGCTTATGCGCCGCATAACTCTCCAGAATTGTAAGCGGCTGGCCCTCGCTGATGCTGGTCAGGATCGTCATGTCCATCTGCCAGAGATAATCCACCACGTTAATCCTTCCGGTGAAAACGATATCTTTCACTCCCAGGGCCTCCACCAGCTCAAAACATTCCGCCGCGTAAGTCTCATCTTCGTCCATGGGGCCCATGACCCAGAGTTTCAGATTCTCCACCTTCTGTTTTGCAAATGCAAAGGACCGGATCAACGTCTTTACGTCTTTGATGGGCGTCACACGGAGCACCGCCCCGATATGAATCATTCCCTCCTCCGCCGTTCTGACAGGATCCTGCAGAACAAAACGCTTTTCATCAATTCCGTTCGGAGTCACCATGGTAAGTTTCGGATTACATCCCAGTTCAATCTGAAGCTCCCTGGCGTGTTCATACAGGCTTGTCACAATGTCCGCGTTGTCATAGGCAAGCTTCGACATCTTCTTAAACTGGTCGATCCAGACGTTCTTGTAAATCCCCGTCACCCACTTCGCCCGGATCAATTCTTCCTCGCGTTCCCGGGTGTATATGCCATGCTCCGAAATAATCAGGCTGCAATGATGCCGCATCCTTGCCATCGCTCCCAGCACTCCCGCGTAACCCGTGGCTACGCAGTGATAGACGTCCGCCTCGGGAACCTTCATCTTTAACGTCAAAAACAGCGGCAGATAAATCGACCGCATGGTCCAGAGGAAATCTGAAAACACCGCCTCCGGGTAGTTAATCTGGTAACACTCCCTCACTGCCCGAAAGAAATCAGGGCCCATCAGAAGTTCGTTGAGAGAGAGATCCGACTTTTCAAAAAGATCAAACAGCACCTTCCAGCCCACATTCTGGTTCAGCAGGAGACTCGCCAGGGCGTCGTACTCCTCCTGAGTCAGCCTGCTTTTCCTCTTTCTGTCGGTGGTCCTGGAACGCCAGTCATAATCCTCCAGATACAATTCGTGGATCTCCACCAGATTCTCCGGCAGCTCATAAGCAAACTTTCCCCTCAGGGAACGGTTGGCGACAATCGCCAGCACGATAAACTCATGTTCCGGAAAGGCCTTTATCATACTATGGATCCAGCTCGACACGCCGCCCACCACATAAGGGTAGCATCCCTCTGCAACCATACATATTCTCATTCTGCATTACCCCTTTCCAATATCCATATACCAGACGGCGCGTCAGCGGATAAATCTTTCGTCCCGCTCCACCTCAATCTGAGTGTCGGGGGCGCTGATCTCCAGCAGATAGAACCCATCCCCCAGATCCTCATAGGGAACGTCCGTGGTCTCCGCCGGATATTCCCCGTGAAGCTTCAGCACAAAATAAGCCTTGTCCGTCAGCCCGTCCACATGCAGACGGATGACATCCCCTTCCCTGTCACTCGAAAAAGTCAACGCCAGAAAACTCCGGATCCGGGCGTCACTCTCGGATATGGTAGTCTGCGCAAAGCCTTTATAGGCATTCCAGTGTGTGCTGAGATTGCTTGTCACCTTCTTTGCAAAAATTTCCCACTCCTGGCCTTCTTCCGGATAGGCCGCCTGGTCCATATCCAGCACTATACAGGCATACCCGAGGGCAGTCTCATAAGATTTATTTGCAAAGTCATCCAGGAACTCATATTCCATGCCCTGGCTGGTCGCCCGCTGGATCGTGAGTTTTTCATCAAAATACCCGATCGGCGAATCGCCTTCGGACAGGCTCACCACGGTCCGAAGGTTGGGAAGCTGCGCGGTCGCCGTATCTATCTCCTCCGAATCATCCAGGAACAGGGAACGGATCTCATAGTCGGCCGCTTCGCTTTCCCAATAAAGTTTGTCCCGTTCCAGCTTTTCCCCGAGAGAAATGTCCGAACGCCTTCTGGCTGTAAGCCCTGCCTCGCCGCCGCCCTCTTTCAGCAGACGCAGGTAATATACCAGCATCTCCTCCTTCGGCGTCTCTCCCTGGCGGTATTCCATCTGAGGGGCCGCCATCATGGAAATCTTCGCGGCGGTCCACTCGTTCACCGCAGTGATCGTCGGCCAGACGGTATCGCGGAAAAAGCTGACCTCGTTCTGATTATAGAGCGCGCCAAGCGCCTCGTCATTTTCGTCAGAGAAACCTCCATAGTTCGCGAGCACGAGATTCTGGGCGTTCACCACCGGATAGACACAATAGGAATCCGTCTCAGCCATGAACGCCGTCAGCAGCCCTACCCCGGAATCCTGCTTCATATAATCGCCGTTGACACAGAACACGTTGCCCTCTCCCACAGAATTTCTCCATAAAATCGCCGGCATGAACTGGTCGTCAAATTCCGATTCGTCCACCGTGCCCATCATATAAGTTTTTGTTCCCTCGCCCACCATATACCAAGGGACATGGAAGTCCTCGTCTTCCCGGTTCCTGTTCCCATTTTCGGCTTCGTAAATGGCCTCTGTTCCGATCAAAAGTCCCGGGAACAAATGCATGCCATTCATCCAGACCCCGTCGGAATACACCACGGTTATCCCCATGAGGTCACAGAGCGTCTGGCTCTGCCCGATCACCTTGGAATCCGGCATCGTGGCAAAGATCACAGTTACGCCTCTTTCGGCAAACTCCGCCAGGATTTTTCCGTCCCCCTCCAGGGTCAGCCCTTCCCCGTTGACGATCACGGTATTCGGGAGCTTGTCCTTCCAATAGGACAGCCCGCTGAGGGTGGTCCTGGTCTTTACCGCCTGTTTCGTGTACTCTCCCCAGTTCTCCACGACGTGATCCACCGGGCTTTCCGTGTCTCCCGTGAGGTAGATCACCGTCCCCTGGACGGCATCCACGGACTGCAGCGTTTCCTGAATCTCCTCGTGCCCTGCCTGAAGTTCCTCCATATTCAGATCGTCCGCGCCGTTCTCGTTGAGATCGAACTTATTGAATTCCTGCTTGATCACGCTGACAAACATGAACATGAAGATCATCACGCTTATCAAGATCATGATCGTAAAAAAATTTCTCCGGGATACCATACGCTTCCCTCTCCTATTCAGATACCGTCAGGCCTGCATCATTATATCCATAATCAATCGACAGATCGTAAGGCCTGTAAACGTTCTGATCTATCTCATAACAGATAAATTCCTCATCTTCATAGTAGACTGACGTTTCATTCCGGTACAGCTTCTGGAACGCCTTGGCCCAATAGTACATTTTCGACATCACGATATGCCTGTTCGCCCCCTGGTAAGAGCCCAGTCCGCCGTAAGAGGGCAGCCTCTGCTCCGCGCTTGACGAGGATACCGGCTGTCCCCGGTACGGCGAATCCAGCATATATTCCCCGGGAACTTTCTCCACGAAAACGTATATTTTCGGCGTGGGAATCACCAGGTATTCCTCCTTGTCATCACCCTCGTTATATCTGAGCAGATCGATGATCTCATAGAAAAATCCCACCTTCTCGATCATCCTCAGCTCGTCGTTCGCGGAGATAATGGTATAGGTTTTTGGAGGGTTCTCACGCAGGATATTGGTCACGCAGATAATGGCGCCGTTTTTCTCCAAAGCCTCCTGGACGTACACCTCCCTGACGCCAAACACGCTGATCACCAAAAAGACGAAAACTCCGGCAAAAGCAAAGGAGAAGATATTCTTTGCGAGCTGCCCGGGAAGCCAGCCGAACAGGATATAAGTTATGCAGTCCAAAAATACGCCCAGAGCCGCCATAAAGGCGTAGGCGAGATATGTGCTGCATCGGCTCTGATCCATTAAGGCCGGGATTCCAAGAGTCTTTGATATCATCACGCAGCAGAGGAAAAAAGTGCCAAGGGCAACCGAAACCGCCATACAGCCGTAGTGCCTCTCCCCGATCAGGAAGCAGAATACGCCGCACACCGCCAGCCCCAGCAGCATGAAAAGCTCAAGACCGGGGGCTTTTCCGCCCAAATAGATAGAGATATAGGCGTTATCAGCCAGCTTCAATGCATCATAGATCGTTTTTCCCTTCTCCAAAAGCCTGTCCAACAGGCTTTTCGTCTCTACAACCGTCTGATTCGGCTGGGAAACCGTCGCGCCACCCTGAGACAGGTCCGTCTGACCGGACGATACGGTCCCCGCCTGCTGTACGGTTCCCTCCTGCTGTACGGTTCCCGCCGACGGCGCGGAGGTTTCTCCGCCGTCCGAGCTGCCCGAGCTTTCCGAAACGGTTACGTTCTGTGTCGTGGAAGACGGCTGGCTTGTCTGCAGGATACTCATACCCCAGCGCAGGGACCCCTCCAGAGGAGTGCCCCCGATGACGGCGACCCCCATGGGAAGTATCGCAAAAAACAGACTGAGAATTCCAAACAACAGGATTCTCCACAGATACTCCTTCCTGAAAATATAAGCGATAAAGCCAATAGCCGCCCCCACGCAGAAAAGCCCGGCCGCCATCGTATCATAAAAGTGTACCGACAGCGTCAGACTGAAATTCACCGCAAAAAGGGCAAGTTCTTTCGTGCTCTCCACTTTCCATCCCTTTATGCCCTTCTCTTCCTTCCTGCACTCGAAAAAGCGGTACAGGAAAGCGATGGACGGCAGGATAAAGATCATCCCGTACTCCTGGGGCAGCGAGTTGAACAGTCTGGCGATACAAGTGGTATTCAGTATCTGTGCCCCGAGGTAAATCACCAGCGCCGAGTATGCAGAGAACACGGACTTACAGACGATCCTAAGAAAGATCAAAAGGCTGATATGCATCAGCACGTCCTGGAACAGGCCGAAAATTCTGAGCAGGGTAAATATCTTGATGCCGAAAACTTCGCTCAAAAAATAGACTATGACGTGCATTCCAAAGGGATAAACGCCCGCCACAAAAGGCTTGTTGTCAAACAGCGAGTTGATCCAGTAATTGTGAACCGGGGTATCCGAGGCCATGTAGCCGAAATTCTGCAGCGGATTTGTGCCGTACTGCCAGACAGCCAGCGCAATTACAAGGATCGTCCCCACAATATCAACCGGATGCTTCCAGATCCCGGCAAACAGGTTTTTCAGCTTTTTCCACAGCGTAGAAAAGAGAGCGCCAAAAAGCCTCGAAAGGATCAGCCGCACGCCCACAGTCTTCACCATGACTCCGTAGGTGGTCTCCCCCGCGTAGGACAGCGTGTTTTTCACCCAGGTATTCCAGTGCAGTTTTACCATCATCGCACACGCCGGAACCACTATCCCCAAAATCAGCGTAAAGCGATTGGATATGTGCAAAAACTGCAGCAGGAATACCAGGTTGATCACATAAAAATTTCCGATGGCAAGATAGGCAAGGAATCGGACGCCCAGAGGTTTTTCCTCAAAAAAGGGATAAAAAACCAGCGCCGGGACCAAAACCATAACCGCCAGATATACCACCGTCAAATGTAAAATCTGCAGAATCGTCAACATCTGCATTGACATAGCGATCTCCTCCCTAGCTGAAGATTCGAATCAGCTCCAGGGTTGACTTGTCGATGACTACATCGGCCTTCCGAAGCTTCTCCATCGTATCAAAGAACTTCTCCCGATCCCCCTTGCTGAAGTAGAGTTTTAACCGGATCGTATATGAGGAAAGCTCGTCCGGATACATCTCCAGCTGCCTGTCGCACCAGTACTCCATCCTCTCATACTCATGGACTTTCAGCAATACCAGCGCCATCCACTCGATATATTCACTGGTGAGCCGCGGCCGGATCTCCTCGTCCTTGTAGAGAAAATAGCAGGCTTCCTCCATCATGTCCACATAGCCCCGCAGCTCCATCTCCGTAAAGACGTCCTGCTGCAGCACGCCGCTCATATACTCGATCAGCATGCAGGCGTATTCTTCCGGCTGAATGTAATCCTGTTTCATCAGGTTGTATAACTCCTGACTCTTCTGCCGGAAATCGTTCAGGGATTCCCGCAGGACCGTAGCCGCGTAATGCGACGTCTCAGAGTCCTGGCTGTTCAGCGCATGATTGATGCTGCTCAGGGATTTGCTCACGTCACCCCTCACGACGTCCAGCATCAGCCCTCGGAGGCTCTCCTTGTCCGAAACCGCCAGGGCCTCCTCCAGCGGAACCCTGTTCCGTTCCACTTCTTCCTCCGCCGCCCTGGGAGCGATCACTTTTTCCTTTCCGAAGATAACGTCTTCCAGATCCGCGCCTTCCTTCAGGAATTTCGCGTATATCACCTGGGCGGTCACAAAAAACACAGGGCCGATGATGGGACAGATAAACATGACAAAAGTCTGGATATAATACCCAGGCATTGTCATCTGCGTCTTCTTTTTCTTAGAGTCATCGTCAATGAGCTGCTGAACGTACCCCCAGAAGAGGAACAGCAGGCAGACGATGGTATTCAGTATGATGATCACGAGAAACCAGATGCCGGACCTGGACATTACTCCTCTTCCTCCTCGTATCTGCAGGCGATTCCTGCCTCCCGGAGCCTGTTCATGACGAACTGGGCATCCTTGGCCCCGGAGTTTGCCAGGAGAATTTTTACATCCCCATCCTCCGTAGTTCCGATATAGTCTGTATTTCGAACAAGTTTGTTAAGCTTTTCGTCAATCGAATGAACGTCCAATTCCTCGATCTCAACGTCGATCAGGGTACACTCCGTGAGACCTCTCTTCCGCGCCCGCAGGAAAGCAGATAACAACTGCGCAAATGCCTCCGGCTCCATGATGCGCGTGTTATAGATGTACCGCTGGGACTGCAGGATCTCCACATAGCGGTTTGCCCGGAGCACCGCGTTCTGGGTCAGGGAACTGGTGATCGCCAGCATATTGGCCTGTCCAAGGGTCATCCTCTCCCAGGAAATTCCCCAGACCATGACGATCAGTCTCATCTTGTCGTCTTCATAAATGGCGTTCGCCATCAGCGGATATTTTTCATCCATGTTCTTGTTGATATAAACCTTGCGGTCGATCAGAACCTGGTACATTTTCTCCATTTTCGTGTATTGAACGGAATTCCCCAGGGCCCTGGCCTTCTCAGAAGTCGCTGAAAAAAGTCTCGCGTAAGATTCGTTTGCCACGGAATAGATCGCCACGTCCTTGCAGTGCATGATCTTCGCCACTACCTCCGCGGCGTAGAAAAGCACTTCCTCCGGTGCGTACTGGTCCAGCCCGGAAGTAATTTCATAGATCTTCCCCAGGCTGTCGTCCTGATTGACGATCTGATCCGAGAGAACGTCCTTCACGCGGACATTGCTGTCGTTGATGTCCGAGATGTCCGAAAGCTGTTTTGTCAGGAAATCCACCTCGCCCGCGTGCTCGTCCTTAATGGACTTCAGACGGTCCTTCATATAACCCACAACCAGGCCCAGGATCAGCAGCTGCGCCATCCAGACATAGGTGTTGTAGTCCAGCATGACCTCAAAACCGGACCTGCTGTACATCTGCCGGAAACAGAAACCCGCAATCGCCAGAAGGCTGGAAAAGATTGCCTGCTGCTGTCCATGGACTACCGCAAAGAGCAGCACATACAACAGATAAAAGTCAATTCGCTGGAAATATCTGCTCCCTACCGCCCGGTTGTTCAGCATAAAGAAGGGAATGAAGCAGATCAGGTTTTCCACGAAGGGAACCGCGGCGTTAAAAAGCTCCGAAGCAGTCCTCCGAATCTTTTTCCAAAGGCTCTCCTGCCTGTCCGTCCTGCGGGAAAACTTGTCCGCATTCATCCTGATATACGCCGCAACGATGGGAACCGCCTTGCGGGGCGGATTAAATTCGTGAAGGTTGAACTCACTGTCGAACTCATAGTTATCCAGGATAATGTCGTTCTCCACCTTCTGCGTGTCTTCCAAAATGCGGTCCAGCAGGGATTCCCCCTTGTTGTCCCTATTCTTATAAATCTCACTGATGATGAGCTGGGCCATCTCCCGGGGAGAGATCAGGGTTTTGCCCGAAACCTGGTATATTTCCCTCTTCAGGTTTTGGGTGGTCATGATCATATAAATATACTCGACGGCATCCTGAAGGTGCAGCAGCGAAATGTTTTTTTCTTCCTCAACCTGGAAATCCGTATTCTGCATGTCCATGGCAGGCATGGCGTTATGAATGGTGATCCCACACCCGGAAGGCAATTTGATCTCTCCGACATCCAGAGCATCCAGGCACATTTTCGCGCAGATATTGTCCAGTTCCTCGGCGTCCTCGGGAATGCCGTACAAATTTCCGAGCCGGAGCACCCTCACGTCGCCCATGGTCATCTTTCCGTAATCCAGGCAGATCTTCTCGCCCATGGCCACGGACTGGGCCTTTTCAGAGGTATATTTTCTTTTTTCCACTTCCATGTAATCGTTTACTTCCACGTCCGCAAAAACATCCTCTGAAGACAGATAGACAAAACGGCCTTGGCGCAGGGACGCAAAACTCATTAACACGTTCAAAAGGCCCGAGGAATAGGACACCGCAGTATTGGAATTGACATCCCACTGGAAATTTTTATCGTAGGCGCCAAAAAACAAAGTGACCGCCGGCTTCACGCTGACGAACACTTCCCGTATGCAGGCGTTTTCATAGGAAAAACGGTAAGTCTCAAAAACCTTCAGATAACCCGGAGTCTCTTTTCCCTCCTCCGTCAGCATAAAGATCCGGTGACCTTCCTTGTAAAGTTTCTCCACCATCTTGCGCATGAGGCTTCCGGTGCTGCCGATCAGTAAAATATCCATATCTTATCTCCCAAAAAACACGTTCAGATCTTCACTCCCCTGGCCCGAAGCTGTTCCAGAAATTCCCTCGCGTCCGTCTCCGCCTCCTGGAGTCCGATCCCAAATTCTTCCTGAAGCTTTGCGGCGCACTGTCCTTCATCCCCCGTCTCCAAAAAGGTTTTGAGGATGATTGCCCCGCTTTCATTCATTCCCACCGGTGGAAAATAGGCTGCCGCCGGCTGCTCCATATCGATCAGCCAGAACTGTCCTGCCGCCTCTCTGATCTGATACCTTCCCCGTTTCCACATAAGATACGCTCCTCAACACAATATTCCCTGAATAATCTGACAGGCAGCAAACATCGGGATCCTTTTAGCCCTCCACGATCAGATATCTGCCGTCGCCAACCTCAAAAACCTCGTCTGCTTCCAGGATTTCCGCGCCGGCCGCCCCCTCCGTGTCGATCCCCTCTTCCTCAAAATATTCGAGTACCTCTTCCACGCCGTCCACTACCACGGCCATGCAGTCCTCCAGGAAACTCTCCGCCTCTTCCATACTATCTGCAACAGGTTCCGGAAAAAGCTGAAGCTGATTGTTCAGAAAGCACTCCAAGACCGCGTCGTCATATTCCCGCATAAGTCTACCTCCCGGAAAATATCTCTCATTGTACTGTCATTTTAATACCACACAGTTTTTTTAGTCAACACTATTCCGTTAAAAAGTCAGCTAAAGTCCAAAAGTTCCGCCGGGCGGGAGATTAAAACGTCCGCCCCGCATCTTTCAAGTTCCTCCCGCTTTCGGAACCCCCAGAGGACCCCCACGGTGAAAGCTCCCGCGCTCCTGCCGGTCATCACGTCAGTCCCCGTATCCCCAAGGTACAGAAGATTTTCCGGCCGAATCTCTTCCTTATATTTTTCCTGGAACTGTTCCAGGATATAAAATACCCCCGCCGGGCTGGGCTTGATCGGGATCTCCTCCCCCTGCCCCCGGATCACGTCAAAAACGCCTTTGCCAAACAGCGTCTCGACCACGCGGACAGATTCTTCATGGGGCTTATTCGAGAGCACGGCCAGCCGCATCCCCCGCTTTTTCAGTTCCTTCAGGAGCTCCGGGATCCCCGCGTACGGCGCAACGCCGTCCATGCAGTGCTCCGCGAAGATCTCCCGGTATCTCTTCAAAACCGCTTCGAAATTGCTGAGCGCGCCGTCCCCGGAGGCCAGGAGCGCCCGTTTTACCAGGTTCGCCGCCCCGTCCCCGACAAAATACTTATAGTCCTCTTCCTCGAAGGGGCCGTATCCAAATTCCGAAAGGCAGGCGTTTCCGCTGTATTTCATACTGGCGATGGAATCCGAAAGCGTTCCGTCCAGATCAAAGACCACCGCCTTTTTCGGAGCTTTTCCTCTGCGCAGCCGGTCGAGTTCCCGGTACAGCCTTCCCACCGGCAGGCCGACCACATTGTTATAATCGCCCTGGATCCCCCTGATATACCTGGCGCAGAAGCCCTGGATCCCGTAAGCCCCGGCCTTGTCCAGCGGATCCCCGGTGGCCACATATTCCCGGATCTCCGCGTCGCTCATGGGCGCAAAAGATACCTTCGTCTCCTCGTGGAAGGTTGTCCGCGTGCCGTCCGCCGCAAGGATCGTCACCCCGGTGAAAACCGAGTGTTCCCGGTTCTGCAGAAGCTCCAGCATCTCAGCAGCCCGCTCCCTGGTCCCGGGTTTTCCCAGAATCTTTCCCTCACAGGCCACCACCGTATCCGCCCCTATGATAAGCGCGTCGGGGGCTCCCAATTTTTCCCGCACCGCAGAAGCCTTCCGAAAGGACAGTTCTTCCACCGCTTCCCAGGCTTTCAGGTCCGGGGCAACCGTCTCGTCCGTCTCGCTGACCGCCACTTCAAAATTCAGGCCGATCTGCCTCATCAATTCGCTGCGCCTCGGGGACGCCGATGCCAGAATCATCCGCATAGATAACTATTCCTCGCTTCTGAGAATGTATTCTCCAAAAACTGCCGTCTCCGGCACAAATGCCCTTTTCCTCTCGTCAGCCAGACTGTCCTCCGGCCAGGATGCCGTTCTGATCCCCCGGTCAAAGGAGCCACTTTTGTATGCCGAGACATCCTCAGGGCTTTTTAAAGTTTGCAAACCAAGACTTCTCTGTATGTCCCTGCATCCCCGCCGGGTTCGGCGACTTCCTTCCGCAAGTTACAAACCACCGCTTCCCTGTATGGTCAATGGTGGGTCTTTGGGATAAAGGTCCGCCTATCCCCCGGTTTTGCGGGGGCAGCCGCCTTTGCCTTTTCCACGGCCTCCCGGCAGAAAACGTCCTGGGCGAGAACGGCCTTCCGGCCCCTCCTGTCCACCTTTTCATAAGTGCCGTCCGGCTTTAACTCCGAGGCCTTTAAGGTGTCGGAGAGCTGCACATCCAGAATATGCCTGAGTTCCTCCTGCAGCCTGGGACTGTCCACGGGGAACAGGATCTCCACCCGGCGCTCCAAATTTCTCGGCATCCAGTCCGAGCTGGCGCAGTACACCTCCGGGTGCTCGTCATTTTCAAAATAGAAGATCCGACTGTGTTCCAGGAAGTTGCCCACCAGGGAGCGCACCGTGATGTTTTCACTCACCCCGGGGATCCCCACCCGCAGACAGCAGATTCCCCGCACGATCAGCTCAATCTTCACCCCGGCGGCGCTGGCCTCGTAAAGGGCGGCGATCACGTCCGGATCGCTGAGGGAATTCATCTTGGCGATGATATGGGCCTTTCTGCCCTCCAGGGCGTACTGCCTCTCTCTGCCGATCAGGTAGAGGAATTTATCCTTCAGCCAGAGAGGAGCCAGCGTCAGCTTATTCCAGAAGAGGGGCTCCGAGTAGCCGGACAGCATGTTAAAGACCGCCGTGGCGTCCTCCCCGATGGTCTCCGAACAGGTCAGAAGTCCCATGTCGGTGTACAGTTTTGCCGTGGCGTCATTGTAGTTTCCGGTGCCAAGGTGCACATAGCGCTTGATGCCGTTCTCTTCCCGTCGCACCACCAGGGTGATCTTGGAATGGGTCTTCAGCCCCACCAGGCCGTAGATGACATGGCAGCCGGCCTTCTCCAGCATCCTCGCCCAGACGATATTGTTCTCCTCGTCAAACCGGGCCTTCAGCTCCACCAGCGCCGTCACCTGTTTCCCGTTCTCCGCGGCCTGGGCCAGCGCCGCTATGATCGGGGAATTTCCGCTGACGCGGTAGAGCGTCTGTTTGATGGCCAGGACCTGAGGGTCCACGGATGCCTGCCGTATAAACTCCACCACCGGCGTAAAGCTCTGGTAGGGATGGTGCAGAAGGATGTCCCCCTCCCGGATCTTTTCAAAGATGTCGCAGCCCGCCGGGAGCTCCGGCACCGGCTGGGGCTCGTATTTCGCCGCCTTGTACTTTTCAAAGCCTTCCAGACCGTAAATCTTCATCAGCACCGTCAGATCCAGAGGGCCGTCGATCTCAAAAATGTAGCCTTCTTCAATAGAGAGTTCTTTTTTCAGGATCTTCAGGAGCCTCTTGTCCATGCCCTGCTCGACTTCCAGGCGGATGCACTCACCCCACTGCCGCTTCCGGATCTGTTTTTCGATCTCCTTTAACAGGTCTGCGGCCTCCTCCTCCTCGATGGTGAGGTCCGCGTTTCTCATGATGCGGAAGGGATGGGCGCAGACAATGTCATAGTTTAAGAAGAGCCGGGGCATGTTCCGCTCGATCACTTCCTCCAGCAGGATCACCCGTTTCTTTTCCTCCCCCTGAACAGGAAGCTCCACCACGCGGCTGAGTACGCTGGGAACCTGCACCGTGACAAATTCCAGCTCCCCCTCCTTCGACTTCTTCCGGACCATGGCGCCAATGTTCAAGGACTTGTTCCGGATCAGCGGAAAAGGCCTGGAGGAATCCACCGCCATGGGCGTCAGCACAGGATACACATTCTCCTGAAAATACCGGTCCACAAAATCCCCCTCTTCCTTCGAGAGAAGTTCGTGGCTGAGCACAATGTGAAATCCGTCCTTTTCCAGCTGCGGATACAGGGACCTTCCCCAGGTGGAATACTGAAGCTCCACCAGCTCGTGGGTCGCTTTTCCGATCTCTTTGAGCTGCTGGGCGGGAGTCATCCCCGCGATATCCCTTTTCTCATAGCCGGCATTGACCATGTCCTTAATGGAGGCCACCCGTACCATAAAAAATTCATCCAGATTGGAGGCGGTGATGCTCAGGAATTTCAATCTCTCGAAAAGGGGATTCTTCCTGTCCCTGGCTTCTCCCAGGATCCGGTGATCAAACAAAAGCCAGGAGAGCTCCCGGTTCTCGTAATACTCCGGATTTCTGTAGTCCGGCTTTTTCTCCTGGGGGAGCGCAGTCTTTTCCTGCGCCTTTTCCGGTACCTTATCCGATACCTTTCCCGGCTCTTTCCCCGTCGTCTTTCCCGCCGGACGACCCGCTCTCTTCCCTGTCTTCCCCGCCTTGGCGCCGGCCGGGCTGCTGCCTGTTCCGGTCGAAGTTTTGCCGACGTTCTTTTTTTCCGTTCTATCCGACTCTTTCCCCGCCATAAAGTTTACCCTGCCTTTCTATTCCCTGTTAAATATTCTTTTTTGTCTTTAGCACCGGGACTACGCTGAACACTTCCTGGAAAAATTCCGCCGAGAGATCAAAATAGCCCTTTTCCAGCGTCACGTCCTCCTGGGTCTCCACCATAAGGATCAGCTCCTGATCCGTCAGCTGGGCTTTCAGCCCTTTCAGTTTCTGCTTATGGCTCCGGTCCAGGCTGTTGGCCAGCCGAAGGATTGCCGTGAGCTTGGCAATGACCAGGTAGTTTTCCCTCCCGGGATACCCGCCGGAAACGCCGCCGGAATAGCCGCTGTAGACAAAATCGCTGTGGTTGTACCGCACTACGCTGGCCACGATCTCCCGCTCCAGATGGGAGAACCCCACGATCTCCGTGGCCATGATGATATTGTAGGAAGTCTCCCCGATGTCCACCAGGCTGATGTATTTCCCGCAGTCGTGGAGCGTCGCGGCGATCTGGAGATAAAGCCGCTCCCTCTTTCCAAGGCCGTGCAGCTTCTTTGTGCTGTCAAAAATAGTTGTGGCGATCCTCTCCAGAGTCTCCGCGCGCTTGCGGCTCCCCTGGAAACGCTTGCTGATATTCTGGGCGCAGGCGATGATGTCCTTCTCAAAATCGTGTTCGCCCCGGAACATTTTGATCTCTTCCGCGTACTCGTACGCCATGCCGTCGCAGAGCGTGACGCCCGGGGCCCACATCTTCTTTGCCCCCATGATCCGGGCGATGCGCCTTGCCAGGACCGCGCTGATCGTCACCAGGGGAACCTTTTCCTCCGCGATGCCGAGCTCTCTGGACGCCTTCATGTTCCCGGTGTGAAGCAGCTCCATCAGCTCGTCAAAATCTTCCGGTGCCACCGTGGCCTTGTCCGGATCGTTGCCCGCCCGGCGGATGGCCCAGGGCGAGATGTAATCGTCCACCACAATGATATTCCGGATCTCCTGGTCTTTCAGATACAGTTTTTTATAGACGGAGAGCTGGGCCCCCGCCAGCTCATCCACCAACTGTTCCGTCTGGTCCCGGCCGGCGTTCAGATGCGTTAGCATCTCCTGGAGCCGCAGCACTCCCAGTCGAAGATTCTGAGTGCTGGTCAGAGCGTCGTTGTCAAAGAGGGAGATCTGGATGCTCCCGCCGCCGATGTCCACGATGGCAGTCTTTTCTTCAATAATTCTCCGAAAACTCTCTCCCTTTGAAGCAATGGATTTATAATCCAGGAACCGCTGCTCGGAATTGCTGAGGATCTTTACCTCGATCCCCGTCCGCTGGGCGATCTGGTCCAGGACGATCAGGGTGTTGCGCGTCTCCCGGAGGGCGCTGGTGCCATAGGCCCGGAACGCATCCACTTTATAGGCTTTCATAACCTGCCGGTACTCTTCCAATGTCCGGCAGAGTTCATCCAGTTTTTCCTGGCTGAGCTTTCCCGTGGCGTATGTCTCGCTCCCCAGGTCGATCCTCTGGCTGAGGCAGTCAATCTCCCGGATGGTGTTCTTTCCCGAAAATTCATAAATCTTCATGGTCAGTTCAAAACTGCCCACCGAGATCGCCGCAAAAGTTTTAAGGCTCACTGCTCACACCCCCTTAGATAATCGATAAACTGGCTGGCCGTCCTGCCGGAAAGCCCGCCGTGGGACAGCTCCCACTGATTGGCTTTCAGGAGCAGTTCTTCCTCCGGCATCCCGATCCCGTATCTCTCCGCCAGGGTCCGGACGATCTCCTGAAACTCCTTCTTATCCGGCCGTCCGAAATAGATCGTCACGCCGAAGCGGTAAGCCAGGGACAGCTTTTCCTGCACGGTGTCCCCGCTGTGCATATCCTGATCCTCCTTGTCGGAATAGTTTTCCCGGATCAGATGGCGGCGGTTGGAGGTAGCGTAGATCAGCACATTGTCCGGCCGTTTCTCCAGACCGCCCTCGATCACCGCCTTCAGATACTTGTACTCGATCTCAAAATCCTCGAAACTCAGGTCGTCCATATAGATCACAAAGCGGTATCCCCGGCTCTTGACCTGGGCGATCACTTCGTTTAAGTCCTGGAACTGGCTCTTGTAGATCTCGATCACACGCAGGCCCTTTTCATAATATTCGTTGGTCATGGCTTTGATACAGGAGGATTTTCCCGTCCCGGCGTCCCCAAAGAGCAGACAGTTGTTCGCGGGACGCTTTGCCACGAAGGCGTCCGTGTTGTCCCGGAGTTTTTTCTTCGCGGCGTCATAGCCCACCAGATCGTCAAACTTCACATGGGCGATGTTCCGGATCGGCTCGATCACCACCCTGTCGCCCTCCCGGGCGATGCGGAAAGACTTGTGCAGGCCAAATTTCCCCACGCCGAAACGCTGATAAAATTCCGCCAGCACCCGCTTCATCTCCTCCGGGGAGGGCGCCTTTGCCATCTCCTCGGAAAGAATCCCGATCTGACGGCTGATCCTGTGGTTGTACATCCGGCCGCTCCGGTCGTCCCGCCGGTAGGCAAGCGCGACGGAAAGCTCCGGTACGTCCAGCTTTTCCATCATGCCTGAGAAATCCCAGTCATACAGTTTCTTTAAGATCCGCATATCGTGAAGAGCCGCCTCCGTGATGCTCCCGGCCGGCTCCTCCCGCAGCTCGCAGCCCAGGCTGTACGCGTTCTCGTCATTCACTAAAAGATCCGCAAGATAGCGCTGCCAGAGGTTCCCGTCAAACCCGCACCGCTCCGCCAGCTCGATCAGTTCCCGGATGCACTCATAAAGCCGCGCGCCCAGCGCCTCTTTTTCCGACGGTGAGATCTCCCCCTGCGCTTCTCCGCCGCAGCGGTCCATCAGCTCCGTCATCTCCCGGAAAAGCGACTGCCCGGAGAGATCCCTGTATAAGATCAGCTTCCCGTATTCCATTTTGTCGACCATCCCTTTCCATGCGTCCTAATAATTCCCCAGGATTTTCATGTTCAGCGCTTCCTCCCGAAGCCCCCTGATAGCGTTCTTTACCGCCCCGTCCGCCAGGTTCCCGTCAAAATCCACAAAGAACCGATACTCCCAGCTCCGCTCCGGGATGGGTCGGCTCTCGATCTTTGTCATGTTCAGATTGTTGTAGATGAAATGAGAGAGCATGTGATACAGCGATCCGCTCTCGTGGGGGACCTCAAAGCAGATGCTGATCTTTTTGGCGTCCCTGCGGAAGATCTTCTGGTTCGTCACAATAATAAATCTCGTAGAGTTGGAATCACACTGATTCACGCCTTTTTTCAGGACTTCCAGCCCGTAAATTTTTGCCGCGTGTTCTCCGGCGATGGCCGCCTGGGTCCTGTCCTGTTCCTCCGCCACCTTTTTCGCCGCGAAAGCGTTGTTCTGCATACTGATCTGCTGCCAGTCGTGATCCGCAAGGAACCTGGCGCTCTGCATCAGGGACTGGGGATGGGAGTACACCGTCCGGATGTCCTCCAGCCGTGCCCCGGGGACGCCGAGAAGACAGTGCTCGATCTTCAGGATCTGTTCTCCCACGATATAATTCTCAAACTCCACCAAAAGGTCGTAGTTTTCGCTGATAAAGCCCGCCGTGGAATTTTCGATGGGCAGCACCGCGAAATCCGCCGCCCCCTCGTCGATGGCTTCCATGGCCTCCCGGAAGCTCTCCACATGGAAGCTCTTGACCTCATCCCCGAAAAATTTCTGCATGGCGGCCTGGGAATAGGCCCCCTCCGCCCCCTGGAACACCACCCTGGCCCTGCTGGTGTCCAGTTCGTCCACACCGATAAAGGGCAGCTTTCCCTGAACGCCGCTCTCCGACAACATACGGTACTGGAGCTTGCGGCTCATGGCGATGATCTGCTCGAAGAGTTCCTCCACCCCGTGACTGTTGAAATCGTTGTGGGTCAAGGATTTCACCTTCGCCAGTTTCTCCTTCTCCCGCTGCCGGTCAAGGACTTTCTTCCCGGTGCTGATCTTATACTCCGCGACCTGTCCGCAGAGATCCATCCTCTTCTCATAAAGTCTGACGATATCTTCGTCGATCTCATCCAACTGTGCCCTGAGTTCCAATAAATCTGCCATTTCTCACCTCGTAATCATAGAAAACTTTCCGGTTTCGGAACGTTGCCGTTCCATCCCCGCCGGTCCGGAAGAAACTGCAACTTCGAAAATACCTACCCTTATAATACTTCGAAACCCGCTTGATAGCAAGCAAAAAGTGCGATATACTACTCTCAACAGTTCCGCCAGCCGCCGTGGTTCGGGCAAAAATTGTGCTCGCACAAATTTTTGCCGAACACGTGCGGCTGAGGGAGCGCCATTTTATGAGCAAAGACAGCTGCGCAAGCAGCGGTAAGCGCGTCAGCGCGGCTTTGCGAATGGCGCGGGCGGAACTGGTGTCAAAGGCAGTTTCGGCACCGCCGTTCTATGCGCAAAGACAGCTGCGCAAGCAGCGGTAAGCGCGTCAGCGCGGCTTTGCGAATGGCGCGGGCGGAACTGGTGCAAAAATGTTTTGGCGCGGGCGGAACTGGTGCCGAAGGCAGTTTCGGCACCGCCGGAACTAAAATTATTTTGTCTGCGCTCAGAGGAGGATATTTAGAATGGCAGCAGAATTTGATACAGGAAACAGCACAAACCGCTCTTTGCTAAAAAAGCAGTCCCTCGTGGCAATGATCGTGGTGTTTGCCGTGATCGCCGTTCTCACCGCGATCCTGCTCCTGCGGGGCTTTCTTCCGGGACGCCGGATCTCCAATCCCCCCGGCACAGTTGGAAACACCGCCGGAAACCTGAACAACGGGGGCCTCTTCTGCGAATATAACGATGTCGTATACTTCTCCAACCCCTATGACGACGGGGCACTCTACGCCATGGCGTCGGACGAGAGCGACATCCGCTTTCTCAGCAGTTCCGTCCCGCAGAACCTTCTCGCCGGAGGCGATTACCTATACTACTTCCAGACCGGCGTCGAATGCTCATGTACGGTAAGGAAGCAAGCAACCGAAAACAAGAGATAGACCGCCAGCACTACACTATTCCGAACCA
>CANQEV010000030.1 GCA_947595925.1 uncultured Acetatifactor sp.
CCGGTGAGGAGTTATTTGTTTTTGAGTAACAAGAAATGCCGTATTTTTGCGGCTTGTGGCGTTTCGCAAACGCCTAGTTGTCATTAAAAAGAGAGAGGAAAGAGGAATTGTGAGAGAAAAAATTTTAAGCTTGTTAAGAGAAATAAAAGGAGAAGCGAATTTCGAACATTCGAAAGATTTTATAGAAGACGGCTTGATAGATTCTTTTGAGATTGTGGACCTTGTGGCAGAGATAGAGGATGCCTTTGCCATTGAGATAAGCGGAAGGGACATCCTTCCGGAAAATTTTATGAATCTGGAAGCCATAGAGGCTTTGGTTCAAAAATATGTAGAGGAGAAATAGATGGCAGAGTTTGTTCCATTTACAGACTGGCTGGCAGAACAGAACTGGATAGGAAAGGGTGATTGCGTTTATGTGGTTTCCGATATGCTGGAGCTTGCGAAGACATACCGGGAACAAGGGATCAGACTTGACTTGAATCATTTGATAGACGGCATTCAACAGATTGTGGGCAGGGAAGGGACATTGTTGTTTCCGACTTTTAACTGGGATTTTTGTAAAGGCGTGGGATTTGACAGTCACAGCACCCCGGTTCGGACCGGCGCGCTTTCTAAGAAGGCGTTGGCGAGGAAGGATTTTGACAGGACGGCCCATCCGTTATATTCTTTTGCAGTGTGGGGAATGCATCGGGAAGAACTGCTTGCGAATGCTTCTGTGGATTCTTTCGGATCGGGAACCATATTTGAGAAGCTCTATAAATGGAATGGGAAGATATTGGCAATCGGTTTGCCGGCCCTCCAAGGCGCAAGCTATATTCATCATGTGGAGCAGATGGTGGGAGTGCCCTACCGCTATCAAAAGGAGTTCACGGCGGACTACATGAATGAGGCAGGGGTGTATGAGCGAAGGACGTATCGGATGTATGTTCGGGATCTGGAGATGGATCCACGTCATATTGATGGTTTTCGCCCTCTGGAAGAACTGATGCGGAGTCAGGGAAAGATCCGAACGGAGTTTTACAGAGATGCCGTGCCTTGCCATGTGATGCAGATAATGGATTTGGATGAGGCTGTGCGGAAAGACATTTTGGAAAATGATTCCCAAAATATGTATGTGTATCGGCATACGAGATAGAATGGATACCTGTAGTATCATTGCTATGGCAGAAAAGGGGTAGAAGCGTGAAAGAAAGGATTTATGTATGTCACACATATTACCACGTTTATGTCACATTTCTAAAGGAGTTAAATCTGCCCCGGGAAAAACGCGGGCAGGCAACGCTGCTTCTCAGCGGGATGTCTATCAATTTCGAGCAATTAAAAGACAGGCTAGAAAAAATTTGTTTTTTTGAGCAGGTACTGGAATATGACGAGAAGAGGGAGGACTTTTTCCCTGAGTTGAAGAGATTTCGTCAGGATAAAGGCAACCTGCTGTTTAATTTGTTGAATAGAATACGTTTTACCAAAAAACTGGCCAGGTTGAATGAGCCATATATAACAGTGGATTTTAGGGAATATAAAGAGATTTATGTTTTTTGTGACAGTGATCCCATAGGATATTATCTGAATTGGAAGCATATTCCCTATCATGCGCTGGAGGACGGATTGAACAGTCTGGTGCATATTGATGCAGCGAGATTTGATAATCGGGGGCATTTTGGGCTAAAGGTGTTTTTGTCAAAAAAGCTGAATCTGATCTTCATTCAAAACGGCTATGGCAAGTATTGTTTGGATATGGAGGTAAATGATATCGCTGCGATTCCGTATCCCTGTCCCTATTATAAGGAAGTGCCTAGACAAAAGCTGGTGGATGGGCTGGGAGATGAAGAAAAGGAACTGATCCTCAGTGCCTTTGTGTGTGACAAAGAAAAATTGGAAAATCAAATCCGCCAGTGCAGCCAGGTTAATGACAAGATCTTGATATTGACAGAACCATTGTGTACGCTGGATATACGAAAACAGATCTTTCAGGATTTGATAAGCAGATATGAAAAAGAAGGTACCGTATTCTTAAAGCCTCATCCAAGGGATGCGTTGGATTATCGAAGCCTCTTTCCCCAATGTCCGCAGTTTGACGCCGCCCTGCCAATGGAATTATTGAATTTTTTCCACAGCCTGCATTTTAAAAAAGTGATTTCGGTACTGACGGAGGTCAAGGCCATCTCCTTTGCGGATGAGGTCGTGCGCCTGGGACCGGATTTTATGGACAAGTATGAAGACCCTTTGATACACCGTCAGAACGAGCAGATATAAGTACGGATGTCTTTAAAAGGAGCATAGGGCAGCAGTATTTATTGGAAGCCGGAAAGAGATTGCGGCGTTTCGTCCTCAGAACGATTATTTTATAGAAAGGTTGTCCACATGAAAAAGATCGCCATTATTACCGCGCGCGGGGGTAGCAAACGGATCCCCCGCAAAAATATCCGGGATTTTCTTGGAAAGCCCATTCTCGCCTATTCCATCCAGGCGGCGCTGGAGAGCGGGGTTTTTGACCGGGTGATGGTGTCCACCGATGATGAGGAGATCGCCTCCGTCGCGAGGCAGTACGGAGCGGAGATACCTTTTTATCGGGGCGAGAAAACCTCCGGAGATTATGCCACCACCAGTGATGTGCTGCTGGAGGTGCTTGAGGAGTATGAGAAAAGGGGGGAAACTTTCGACATAGGCTGCTGTATTTATCCAACGGCACCTTTTGTGACAGGGGAGAAGCTCTTGGATGTTATGGGGCGGTTTGAAGGGAGCGACGCCGATGCGCTGATCCCGGTGATCGGGTTTTCCTATCCGCCTCAGAGGGCGCTGGTGATCGAAAAAGAGCGGCTGGTCTTTGAGTACCCGCAGTATTTGGACACCAGGAGCCAGGATCTCACGCCGCATTATCACGATGCGGGTCAGTTTTATCTGTTCCGGGTGCCGGCGTTCCAGCGGAACCGGAGGCTGATGGTGGGAAATATCCTGCCCTATATCGTCTCGGAGCTGGAGGTTCAGGATATCGACAACGAGACCGACTGGGAGATCGCGGAGCTGAAATATCAGTTTATGCGCCGTCAGGCAGAATCCCGGAAATAAGGCATTGACAGCCCTGTGAAACCTGGCGGCTCTTGGGATTCGGCCTTTCCGCATTTCAGCGGAAGGGGCGGCTGTTTTTCCGGCAGAGGATCAGCCCGACCACCATCAGTACCGGGAAGATGGCGGCGCACAGGATCCCGGCGTTCAGGTTATCCCCCAGCGCGCCGGCTACCCAGCCCACAAGGCTGGGCCCCAGGGAGCAGCCCAGGTCCCCGGCCAGGGCAAAGAGGGCGAACATCAGCGTACCGCCGCCGCGGATCCCTGCGGCGGCCAGGGAAAAGGTTCCGGGCCACATGATCCCCACTGCCAGTCCACAGACGCCGCAGCCCATGAGGCTCAGGGCGGGCCAGGGGGAGAGGGAGATCATCAGATAGGCCGCGACACACAGAAGACCGCTGCAGGTCATGAACTTCAGCAGGTCTATTTTTTCGCCCTTTTTTCCGTAGATCGTCCGTGCGGTTCCCTGCATGACGGCAAAGAACATGGGGCCTGCCAGGTCGCCCGTGGTCTTCGACACCTTAAGGCCCAGTTCCGCGAAAGTGGAGGACCACTGGCACACCGCCATCTCGCAGGCTCCGGCGCAGAACATCATCAGCATCAGGATCCGGAACAGCTTACCGGAGAGAAGTTCCCGGAGGGTCAGCCCCTTTTCCCCCTCCGGGATCAGGTCCGCGATGGGAACCAGGGAAAAGAGCGCGATATTGGCCAGGGGCAGCAGGGTCCAGAGAAGTGCCAGCAGCCTCCAATGAGAGATCCCCGCCGTGATAAAAAAGAGGGTGGACAGGAGGGTCACGCCAACCTGCCCCCAACAGTAGAAGGAGTGCAGCATGCTCATGGCGGTCGCCTTATTGTCCGTGGGACACGCCTCTACGATGGGGCTTACCAGGACTTCCAGAAGCCCGCCCCCCAGGGCATAGATCATCACGGAGATCAGGATTCCCAGGAAAGGATCGCTCATCCGGTCCGGAAGAACGGTCAGAAGGATCAGCCCGGCGGCCGCAAAGACATGGGCCAGCACCGCGGAAGCCCGGCACCCGATCCGGTCGATAAAGGAAGCGGACAAGAGATCGATGGTCAGCTGCAGGGCAAAGTTAAAGGTGATCAGCAGCGTGATCCGGGAGAGGGGGATCTGATAAGTTGTGTGGAACGTCAGAAACAGGAGCGGGAGGAAATTATTCACCACCGCCTGGACGATATAGCCCAGAAAACAGGCGAAAATAGTGTGTCTGTATGTAAAATGGAACATATTCTCTCTGCGCATAGGAAAACCCCTTTGCTCTTCATTTTTAAGTGATTACAAGACGATCACAAGACATCTTAACACAGGGACAGCGAAAAAGCCAGGGGTATTTCTTTGAAAGCCCTGGCTTGTTACGGTCAAGTATTCGTTTCGCAATGGAAGGTTGAAGATTTCGGATCCGTGGGCGGGCAGCTCCGGCTATCTTCCGGATTCCAGCGTGCGGCCCTCCTGGTAGCAGCGAAGGATTTTTGCACCGTCGCGCTCTAAAATGTAGTGATTACCGTCGCAGACGATCTCCTGACCGCAGAGGATCTTGGGATTGCGGCGGCACATTTCCTGCATGAGTTCCCTGCACAGAGTTTCCTTTTTATCAGAGGCCGATACGAGAGGGAGCGTCACGACATCCTGATCGTGGGTCGACAAGGCTTTCATAGTCCAGCTATCCGTACTGTCGGAATATGCAACGGCAATAATGTCTTCAAGCCGCCGTAAATAGGGATCAACTTCGTCTATGACGACATAATGCTCTGTGAAATAGCCGGCAATAAAACTTTCCACCGCCGTGTTGACCATCCGGCAGGTCACGATGGTCGTGGATGGAGAGAGCAGTTCCTGATCGGCCTGATGGATTTCGCTCTCAGAGAGCCCGGAATCCTTTTGATAATAGGACATCCAGGAAGAATTGCGCTTGTGCATCAGGTAGATCCCCAGGAACAGCAGTGCCAGACCGGGCAGCGAAAAGAGAACTGATACCACAGCGTTCACTTCGGTAAACAGGCATAGGATCGTAATGGGAAGCGTGAAGACTAAGATTACGATCGAACCGCCGATCAGACCTTTGCCGCCGCCCTTGTTGGTGCGAATGGTCTTCAGAATGCTGCCTTTACTGTGCTTTGCCATTTTTTTGTAGAGTTTGTGTTCTGTAGATGTGATCAAGGGTTTCCTCCATTCCGCCGCTTAAACGGCATTTATTTCATTTTTATTTTTTCGATTCCGGATCAACAGATAACCGCCGTACAGGATACCGAACAGGCCGAGGATCATTGAGGCGAAAGGAATGCTCGGATGGGAGATCTCGGCTAAAGTAAAGTTTTCATATTTCGCGCACAGGTAGTCCGCGTTCAGGTCTAGGACATTCGTTGACTCGGCGTCCGCATAACTTTCAGAATAAACGGAAAAATACGAATCCCCGGTGGGAGGAAGGGCTTCCATATGTTTCATCTGAAAATATCCGCTGACTGTAAGATCCAGCGGTTTTTCAAAGGAAATCATTGTTCGGATGCGATCTGTAAGTTCTGCATTTTTGCCGGGGGTAAAGCAGATGATCCATTCCTTCCGGTCGCGGTCTGAAAATTTCGCAATGCAGTAAACATTGTCATCCGAACCTATCTTTGCGTGCAGGATCTGCAGATCTTCAATGTAATAGGCCTGGATGTGCTCATAGGATGAGTTCGCAGCCTTTATATCTGCGCCGCTGATCTCGCTCACGTCACCAGCCCGGAACGGCAGCAGATAGATGAGAAAGGCCAGAAAAAATATTCCGCAGATCAGCAGGACCTTTCCGCGGTGATCGTTGTCCGCCTTTTTTTCCTTTTTGGTCAGCTCTCTCTTGTATTCTTCATAACTGTTGTCGCTCATAATTCCCCCCTGCGGAATGTTCTTAGATCCTCAAAGGCGCCAGGGCGCGTTCGCATAAGGCGCTTTAGGAATGTCTAAGGATTTCCAATTGATGGACTTGCAGAAAATAAATCCGGAATTGCGTATTACGGGATTAAGGCCGCTGCGGGTAAGAAAATTCTGGGTCGGAAGCAGGCATCCAAGCTGGAGGATGCTGCGGCAAAGTGAATTTCTTTTGGCAAGTATAAGATTTATGTCTTGTTTAGTATAATACATTTGTTTATACCGGTCAATATTTATTCTTTATCATTCAATATTTGACAAAATATATTTACAGCATCACATTCTACAGCAACGCATTCAGATTGTGGCATTGATAAAGATCAAAACACTTCCTGCATAAAAACCAGCCGATTCGGCAGTTTCAACCGGGGCGGGGAAAGGATTTTGTTCGCTGCTGTCTCGTGTTTTTGACTTCGGCTGAATTTGACTTCAGGTGAAGTGGTGTTGACAAGAAGAAATCTATATGATATCATGATGATATCAAAACAAAGGAGCGGCAGTTTCCTGCTGCGAAGGAGGAAGTTGTTATGAGTGAAAAGATCTATACGACAAAGAAGAATGGAATGGCAGTGATGGTGTTTCTGATCCTGCTGATGCTGGCGGGGGTCGCCGCTGTCATTTTCGGAGCGATAAACGGCAGTACGGGCGGCGTGATCCTGGCTGTCGCAGGGGGTGCGATCCTGTGCCTGGGCTGGATCCCTTTTCTGGGCCTGAAAGTGCTCAAACCTCAGGAAGCCCTTGTTCTGACCCTTTTCGGAGAATATAAGGGAACCCTGAGGGAGCCGGGCTTTTACTTTGTCAATCCCTTCTGTACGGCGGTGAATCCTGCGGCGCTGACAAAGCTGGCCCAGAGCGGAGAAAACCCGTCGAATCCGGCGTCTGACGGACCGGTCGGAGTTGAGTTGTACGGGAGTATGCTAAGTAAAAAAATTTCCCTGAAAGCCATGACCCTGAACAACGGAAGGCAGAAGATCAACGACTGTCTGGGTAATCCCGTGGAGATCGGCATTGCCGTGATCTGGAAAGTGAAGGACACGGCGAAGGCGGTCTTCAATGTGGACAATTACAAGGAATACCTCTCCCTGCAGTGCGATTCCGCGCTCCGCAATATCGTGAGGATCTACCCCTATGACGTGGCTGTGAACGTGGACACCACCGGCGACGGCCAGGCGGACGAGGGAAGTCTGCGGGGCTCCGCGGAAGTGGTTGCGGAGAGGATCAAGCAGGAGATCCAGAGCAAGGTGTCCGATGCGGGTCTGGAGATCCTGGAAGCCCGGATCACCTATCTGGCCTACGCTCCGGAGATCGCTTCCGTGATGCTTCAGCGGCAGCAGGCCTCCGCCATCATCGACGCCAGAAAGATGATCGTGGACGGGGCCGTCGGCATGGTGGAGATGGCGCTGGAGAGACTGGGCGAGAAAAAGCTGGTGGATCTGGACGAGGAGCGCAAGGCGGCCATGGTTTCCAATCTTCTCGTGGTATTATGCGGCAACCACGACGCGCAGCCCATCGTCAACACGGGAAGTCTGTACTAAATGGCAGAAAAAAAGCAGATCCCATTGAGACTGTCTGAAAAGTTGTATGCAGATATTGCCGCCTGGGCAGAAGATGATTTCAGATCAGTGAATGGGCAGATTGAATATTTGCTGTCGGAATGTGTGAGACAGCGGAAAAAGAACGGCAAGTATGTGGGGGAGGAGATCGATGTGCCGCCGGAGCTTGACATACAGTAAAGGCGACAGCCCGGCGGACCTGCGGACTCCGGCATGGGGCCCTCCATTCCATCAGGAGGGCCCCATGCTCCGCGTATTTCATCAAGAGGGCCTATGCTCCGCGTATTTCATCAAGAGGGCCTATGCTCCGCGTATTTTATCAGGAGGACTCCATACTCCGCTTATTTTATCAGGAAGCCGCAGGGTTCCCGAATTTTCAAAGATAATGACAGAAATTTTTGCGGAAGCGGCGGCATACAAACCGTCGCTTCCGGCGTTTTTTATCTATTGCTATTTGGTGATTTCTTTGGATTCCTCAATGATCAGTACCATGGGCATGGCCTTTTTCGGGCCGTCGATCAAAAAATCGCCCTCCGCGATCGCTTTTTTGACGATCGCCATGGGGAACGCGTAGTACACATATTTTCGAAACTCCGCTATTTTGTCTTCCAGATGCGGGGGAATCTTTAATTTCAAGTCTGGAAAGATCGCCCGCAAAGGTTCCGCGATGAGATCTCCTAATTTCGTCATGCAGGGTACGCTGATCCCGGACAATTCAGTAAACTGCGCCCTGCTTAGCACCGGAATGGCAGGATAGGCCGTTTTCGGGTCTCTCTTTTCATAGCGCAAAACCCCGCAGGAAACAAGGTGGGGAATATCCTCCAGATATCTCAGCGGAAATCCTGTATATTCGAAAGGAATCCCCTTATAAAGAATATACAGCAGCTTGCACAGGTTGTCGTCTTGGATCTCCACGGGGCCGTGCTGGTATCGGTTCAGGTCAGGCTGCGTGTCATAGACATGAAACTCTACGGATCTGCTGCTGAAGAAATTTTCCAGGACCGCGAACCGTTCTCCGCCCCAGGCATACTTGGAAAAAGGGTCGTTCTCCCAGTTAAAATCCATATCATACCGCGTGCCCAGCGCGATCCATCTGCCCCCATCCGGCCTTTCGGGGTAACTTTCACTGGTATCCACGATCTGTCTGACAGCTTGGAACTGTCCCTTTGCGAGGACATTCATCATAGCGTAATATTTCAGATCAACCTGCTCGGCTTCGGATAATTTTCCAAACCAGCTGAAACCAGATATCTCGGAGAAAAGATCTGTGAGCAGGCTCCGCACCGCCGGGTACTGCCGATCTGCAAAAGCAAGCTGCATGTCCAGCTTTGCGGATCTCTCGGCCGGCGTGGTGATCAGGAAATCTGTTGCGGCCTTCTTCCCGTGCCGCCTCATAAGTTCACATTGGACAAGATCCTCCACCGCGTTTTCAACATATGGGGTCGGTATGCCAAGGGCTTTGGCGATCTCCACCGCCGTCAAGGGCTTCTCGTATGCCGCGATCAGGATATTCTGTTTCATCAGGTCATTTGCTGTAAGCGACCAGGGTTCATCGTTCGATCCGGGATTACCGGAATAGGAGATCTCCAGCCGCTCGGGTACATAACTTTGTTTTTCGTATTGTTCCATAGAGTCCAGTCCTTTCCGCATCTGCTCCCTGCCCGAAGACAGCCGCGACAGCACCGTGCCTTTCGGGACATGCAGCTCATCGGCTATCTCCTGCACATTCTTCCCTTCAAGATAGTGCTTTACGATCACTTCTCTCTGCAGTTTTGCCAAATACGCCACTTCCCGGCGGACCTGCTCCACGGTGGGCCTGTCCACCTCCGCTGCCTCCCCGTGATCTTCCAGGTCCGGGATAACATCTACGCTGACAAGGGGCAGCCTGTATTTCCTCCGAAGCGCCTCGTTCCACTTATTCGAAAGAACGGAGGCCAGCCAGTACTTCATGTTGGCAATACTGCCGCCCCGGCTTAAAAACTGAAACGCGGCAAGAAGCGTTTCCTGCGTCAGGTCTTCGGCGTCGTCTACATCGCCGCATTTTTTGAGCGCGAGAGCAAACAGATACTCTGTGTATTTTGTGATTTCCTGTTCCATTTTGAGACCTCTTTTGATTGAAAGCTTTCCCTTATAAGTCGTAAAATTGGGATTTGATTCGGCAAATAATATAAATTTTTATGTTTTTTTTAGAGCTTTTTTCTTTGCAGGCAATGGGTCAAGCGCCATGTCTGGCCGCGTTTGGCGAAGGCTGCATTATTAATTTATCGGTAATTTATAAAAATAACAACAGGGAAAGGGTGTCCGCAGACAACTAAGAATGTCTGAGGAATTGGTGGTTTATCCAATTCCCGACAGGAAATTGTTGCTGTGAAATGCCGCCTGAGGGGTGTTGACGGCATTACTTTACTTTATCAAACCGATAACGGATTAGTGACTTTAGTTCTTCGTTGTGGTATGCTGTGTTCGTGTAGGGCTTGAGAGTCCTATCGGTCATCAGCATCATAGCAATCGAAAAGGCATCGACTTTATCCGTTTTCGTCTTTCTAAGGCTTAGACCTTTTCTGTAAAGATTGGTATGTAACGGGTTGATAACACAGGTGGTCTGACCTTTCTCAATAAAATTCTGGAAACAGTGCATACTTAATTGCTGGTTTTGGGAAGATCGAACAAAAATATGATACACTGAGGAGGGTTGAAATAAAAATATGGAAGATGTATTATTGAGCAAAAATGATATTATGAGGTGTGCTTTGTACAATATAGGGATATGTGATGATGGGAAAAATATTTGTGCGTCTATTGAGAATATGCTGTTGCAGTATGCAAAAGAAAAAAGCGTCGAGATAGATGTTCAGGTCTGGTACACGGGAGAGGGGTTGAGGGACTATCTGGCGCAGGGCAATCACTTGGACATTCTGTTCCTTGACATAGAGTTGTTCAGGATGACAGGGATCGAAGTGGGAAACTATATCAGGAATGTCTTGGATAATATGGGGCTGCAGATAATCTATATTTCAGGAAAAGCATCTTATGCCCTGCAGCTCTTTAAGACGCAGCCCATGGATTTTTTGGTGAAGCCCATTTCAAAGGAGCAAATAGATCATGCGCTGGATATGGCAATCAAGATCGTAAAAAAGAGAAATGAAAGGTTTGAATTTCGACAGGGAAAAGATTATTACTATATAGCTATGGGAGACATTATGTATTTTGAAAGCAAGGGAAAGAAGATAAAAATCGTAACCGCGCAGGATACCCATGAGACTTATGGCAAACTGAAAGATATCATAAAGGGGCTGACGGACGATTTCATCATGATTCACCAATCTTATGTGATAAACAAGGTATATGTTCAGCGATATACCTATGAAATGGTGGAATTGGTCGACGGAACAATCTTGACGATCAGCAAAGTAAACCGCAAAGAGGTTAGGGAAAGAATACTGAGGGATGAATGATCATGTTTGATTTTATGATTTCTGCAACGACAAATATTTTTCGTATTTATTTAATTTATTGGTTTGTAAGCATTTTTTTAGGCAGAACAGTACAAAGCAAGAAAAAGATTTTTCTTGTGTGTGCCTGTTTTTATATCACAAATATAATGCTGTTTTGGATGTTTCATACGATGTGGATCAATATGGCATGTAATTTGATAGGGATTGGCGCAATCGTAAGGTTATTTACAAAATCGTTTAAAACTAATCTATTTGTGACGGGTACCATATACCTGATCAACATGGGGTGTGATGTGGCAGGCACATTTCTGTTTATACAGTATGAAGATGGTCAAAACTTCAGTCAGATTTATGAAATGATAACTATGTTTCTGATATTGATCTGTTTGATTTTTACAGGCAAAATCATTACATTACATAAAGATGCGGAGCGGGTTCAAAATATTTCATTGTTAATTGTGCCTTTATGCAGCATAGTAGTTATTTTGGTTCTGACGAATTTACATATCTGTGAGGAAATAGGGATAGTTGTTGTGGCTTTGGGTCTGCTTATTATAAATTTCTTTATGCTCTATCTGTATAATCACCTGTTACGATCCATCTCGCAAAAATACGAGACCAAAATGCTTAAGGATCAAGTGCAGATTTACGCAAACCAGCTCGATGTGATTTTGCATAGCGAAGAAAAAGTGAAGTCATTGCGGCACGACATGAAATATCACATGAACGAACTCAAGTTACTGGCGAACAAATATGATGCAGTAGAAATTCAGGAATACATAGACCGCATGGAATGCTTTATTCATAATCCCAAGGAGATTGTAGCATCGGGCAATATGGAGATGGACAGTATTCTGAACTATATGCTGCAGAAAGCAAAGACGGAATTAGAGACGGTCAAAGTAAAAGTGATGCTTCCGGAAGAAATCAAGCATTCTTTTGACCTTAACATGCTGATTGGGAATTTGTTGGAAAATGCAATAGAAGCAGCGAGACAGTCGGAAACGAAGTATCTGAGCGTTTATATCGCATTGCAAAAAGGTGTATTGAGGATTCAGGTAGATAACAGTTTTGCAGGGGAGATCGTTTCAGTAAAAGAAGGAAAGGATGGCAGCAGGATTTTCCTGACAACGAAAAAGAAGAAGGAGCAGCATGGCATTGGGCTGAAAAATGTGAAAAAGATCGTAGAATCCTACAATGGCAATATGGACATACAGACAGAAGGGGGCATTTTCAGTGTTAAACTGATTCTGTATATGTCCAGAATTGAAAATGCAATATAGAGACTGAAAAGCATGGCTATAAAGCGAGAGACCATGTTTTTTTGTACCCAATTTTGGCAAATTTATAGCCTAATTATGCCAAGAAACGGCACAATTATTTTTTTATGATAAAGTCATTTTCAGAAAGGAGGGAGGAAGCGATGAAAGAAATTACAACTATATTCCGTAAGATGATGTTGGTTATTTTATTTCCGATTTTATTATCAGCCTGCGTAAAGCAGGAATGCGGAGAGGTAGAAAGCTTCCTTTCAAGCACAGCAGAAAGTGGAGCAGAAACAGAGCCAGATGAGCTTGACTCAGTGGATGAAAAAACTGTAGCGGAGGCGAACAGAGAGGTCCTTTCCGCCTGTGCCGGAATGACCATCACGCAGACAATAGAAAGCGCTGCCGGGAGGAGAATTTCTATTGATGCGCAGGTTGATGTGGACGGCATCAGCCGCGTGAGCCGTTACAGGTATGTTCCGCAACAGTTTACAGAGGAAAAGCGGAAAGCATTGCTGAAGAAGATGTTTCCTGCAGAAGGCTGGGATGTGAATGAAACGGCGGTTTACAATGAGAAAGAGGACGAATGGGAAATTGTGACTCCCCGAGGGGAAAAATGGGTATGTCAGGTTAAAAACTCCCAGATTTTAGGTGAATATGTTGTGAATGTCGAGAGGGTTGATGTTGCATTAGATTATATGGAAGACGACGAGGTATCTCCTATACGACTTTCCAATACACCGACTGAAGATGTGTTGTTGCTTATAGAGACTGCAGATTGCACGATTGCAGAAATTGAACAGATAGGGCAGCTAATCGCTGCCTCTGTAGAGGAGGAGTTCATATATTCTTGTAACTATATCTATATTTGTGGGAAAGAGGGCGGACATCCATATGTCAAAGCGGTATATAAACAGACAATAGATGAAATGCCTGTAACTGCTTGGCATAATTTTAGCACGGCGACATCGAAAGAGGGTCGTTTTCCAGTGAAAGTATGGGGTAGCTTTTATTCAATAAAAGAAATTGGGTTGACTAAACCAATATTGATGCCAATGGAAGCTATAGCATCCATGCAGGAGCAAATAGATCACATTCAAATGCAGGAGACACAGATATGCGTCACAAAAATCAGTTTGGAGTATTTGGTAGTGAATTCCTCGGAGGGTGGGATGGAGATTACACCAATCTGGAGATTCTGGATGGGCAATGATGAGATGGAGAGAAATGGAATGTGTGAGAAAGTCTTGGCTGTGGATGCTGTTAGTGGCGAATTGATCCGGGAGGATCGAGATGTCTTCACAACAGAGTAGTGTTTAATGCGGAAAAAAACATGAAATTCACACAGAAAAGGGCAACCCGTTACAGTTATTAAAGATATTAGGTAATTATTTTCAGAAATGGTATGCCATTTGGTGTGCCATAACTGAAATTTATAAAGAAAACACTGAGGCAGGAACATGAGAAGAATAAAATATACAATATTCACAATAATAAGCACATTTATGCTTCTTTTCACTTCATGTGGCGTATCAGGAAATAATGAAGGAAAGGGCATTTTACAGGAAGGTGTTGTTTCTTGGAAAGAGAATCATTCTCTCTTGGAGAGGCGGTATGCGCTGGCGCTGGCGACAGAGCGCAATATATATGGATGCTATGTTAAGGACGATGAGGTGCTTTTGGACAGCATAGATAAGGAAGGTTTTTCGGTGAAGGAGACCTTCGTGCTGTCAGGTTCCATGTTGATATCGGGAATAGCAGCGGATTGGGAAGGCAATGTATATATCTTGGATGTCAGGGAGGAAAGCGCATGCATTTGGAAAGTCGATGCAGACGGCCGCTTTCAGGATCCTGTGAGCATAAACCTTGAAAGTACTAAGGATGCTAAGGATCTATTTCTGAAAGGCGTTTATACGGATCAGAACGGATATCTGTATGTTTGGTGTGAGATGTCAGTATCAGAGGAAAAAATGGAGGAAGGCACAGTAATAGAAGTGTGGCATGAAGTTGACCGCGTTTATGTAAAGGACGGGCAGCTCAACACGATCTTTTATGACGAGATTCCGAACATCTCGAAGACAGAGGTGCTGAACTTCCAGGTCGATGCGGAGGGTTCGCCTATTTTTATTGTAAAGGACCAAGAAGGGCTTTATATACAGGAAATAGACATGGTGAAGAGAGGCCGAAAGGATGCGGTGAGGCTGGATAAGTCTGGAAGATTTTTTGATACGGATTACGCGAGCGGCTTGGGAAACATCGTTGTCATAGAGGACGGCGTTCTGTATTGTCAGAACAATGAGCTCTTTGAGTATCATTATGACACGCAGACGGCGAAGAAACTGCTGAACTTATCAAACTATGGGATTTTTTCTTCTGATATTCTGTTCCTTGCAAAAAGAGGGGATGCGATCGAGATCATCAGCAACCTTAGGGAATCCGATCGTTCAGAGTTTGTTTCGTTTACGCCGGGAGAATCGGAAAGGAAGACCGTGACTCTTGGGATGATCATGACCACGCAGGATTTGGGGAGGATGGCAACAGAGTTTAATCGCTGTAGCAGGGAATACAGAGTGGAGATTGTGGACTACTTCGAGCAGACAGGAGATTATGACAGAGCAGTAGAGCAGCTCAAACTGGATGTTGTCACCGGAACGGCTCCGGATATCATTGCGGTATCGGGAATTGATTACAGTATGTTTTCCAAAAAGGGAGTGCTGGCGGATCTGTATGATTTTATGAGAGATGATGAGGAATGCCCCAGGGATTTGCTAGTACGGTCCGTAGCGGAAGCGTACGAGGAGGGTGGGCATCTGTACAGCATCGCCCCGGCGTTCCAGCTCCATTCCATGTGGGGGTATGGGGATGTGGCAGGCGGACAGAGCGGGGTCACTTTTGAGGAGCTGTTTCAGCTGTTGGAAGACAGCGGGAAGGATTTGAATGCCATTGCGGGATTTTCGGCGGATGAGCCGGTCCTGACCAGGCTCTGTACAGTGTCCATGGATGAGTTCGTAGACTGGGAGAGCGGAACCTGTGCGTTCGAAGGGGACTATTTTAAGAAAGTGCTTGCCTTCGCCAAAGAGTACACGGGGAATTATGCCGGGGGGACTTATCTGGAAAGGATTCGGAACAGAGAAGTGGTGATGTCGGTAGGAATCATTTCAAGCGTGGTTGACTATCAGATACAGAAAGAATTGTATGGGCCGGATGTCTCCTTCATTGGATATCCCGCGGCAGAAGGTACGGGAACTGTTATTGCGTTCAGGGGGAGCGACGTTGCGATCAACGCCAAAAAAGAGAATCAGGAAGGAGCTTGGGAGTTCGTGAAGTTTTATCTGCTGAATGGATACGATGGGCAGGGGTTTCCAATCGTACAGGAGCAGTTTGATCGGGTATTGGATGCCTCCATGGAGGAAGAATATTTCGACACAGAAGGAAGAACACAAAGGAAACCCAAGGAAATTTATTATGAAGGCGATGAATATATCATGATATTTGCGGCGGCCCAGGAGGATGTTGACATGGTTCGAAGGCTGGTGGAGGGCGCAGGGAACCGATTCGAGCCGCATTGGATCATACAGAGCATCATCAACGAGGAATCGGAAGGGTATTTTTCCGGACAAGTGGATATCGACAGCACAGTAAGAAAAATTCAGAATCGAGTGACTTTGCTTTTGCAAGAATCGCAATAAGAAAGTCTGCAAATAAAAAGTCAAGCAGAATTTTGAGAAAATTGAAAATTTTATACAGGTTGAATGAAAAGTACAAAAACCAGACCACCGCGGAACGCTGGTCTGATAAAAGGATAAGAGTTGCTTTTAGCTTTCTTCCGTTTCGGCCAGGGAAGCAAGGCATTCTCTTACCTGACCGTAATAAATGCGGAGGAACTTGTTTGTGCCTTTACCTATGGAAACATCGATACCAACAGCGTTCATAGAAGATACTCCTTTACACAATGGATCAGCAATGGTCAATACCAGGTTTGCTCATTCTAACAGCTTAAGCAACAATAACCATACGAGCTGGAGCGTGCGGGGCGGGAACCATTTAGCCAAGATCCTGGCAAAGAAATGCAGCGGGAAACTGGAAGAAGTAACAAAGTCTTTGGAACTACCGGCATTTGAGGAAGCGACGGTCGAAGGACTGTATGAAGAGATCCTCTCTTCGGCAAAGGCACCCTGGAAAGACGGGAAAGGTTATGAATACCCGAAGGCTGGTCATGTAGTGGGATTGGACGGGAAAGCCCGCGGAGATATCCGGAAACTGTTTGCAATGGCAGGATATTAAAAAAGAAGGATAAGGCAAGGAAGACCGTATGGGAAAAAAGTTGCCAACGAATACTTGACAGTAACCGGCTGAACGGGTTTTTAAAATCGGGATTGACAATAGAGCAATGCTTCGGTATAATGAAAAAGTCAGTGATGTCTGACCGGTAACTGTCAACCATGGATTCGTCGAGAGACGGGAAAGGAGGTATAGAAATGACCATGAACAGGAAGTTCGATGAAAAGACTGCGGAAAAGCATGTTGTAAAGTCTGACATGAGAAGTTTCAAGCATAAATACCTCCCGGAGATGTGCGGGCTGACGATACGATATTGTCCCTGAGTAAGAGCTTAGGGATCTATATTGATTGACTGTGTGCCCCGATGCCTCTGAGAAGGTGTCGGGGCTTTTCTTGTTGTCGACATGGGCGGAACCGCCGGTATGGCGAAAGGGCGGCGAAACTTCGGCGCGCCCCGGCGGCAAAAGACTGAAAAAGACCGAAAAGGTCGGAAAACACTGGAAAGGCCGGAAAGACCAGAAGGGCAGAGATATTAGGAGAGAGAAATGAAATTACCGGAAAGTTTTTATGAGGCAGTAAAGGAGTATCAGATCGGGCCGGGGGATATCCTGGCGGGTGCCGTTGCCGACTTTGACAGGGAGTACCGCTTTGCCGATACGGTGGTGGCGCTGACACGGGATAAGCTCCTGATCGCGGCGTATCCGTACCGGGAAAAGCAGGAATACAAGCTGGGCGGGTACGGCGGGATCGCCCCGGACATGACATTGGCGGGGAAGCCGGCGCTGGCGATCTATCCCCTGGAGAAGGTGGAGAGCCTGAAGGTGCTCCGCCAGATCGGCACGGGTGTGCTGATGGGAGAGATCGAGGGGACGGAAAGGTTCCTCTGCCAGTTTTCCAACACGAAGCAGGGCTATTTCCACAAGCTGGAGGAGATCCTGCGGAAGGTCAAGGCCGGAGAGGACATCCAGGAAAAGGATCTGGATGTGGAGCACAACCGGAAGGCCTGTCCGAAGTGCGGGATGCTCTACCCGGATCAGGAGAGGCAGATCTGTCCGAAATGTATGGACAAGAGATCCATTCTGCTGCGGGTGATGAGTTATTTTAAGCCTTACAAACTCCAGCTTGCGCTGATGGTGCTCTGCTATCTGGGGACGGTGGCACTGAATCTGGCCTGGCCCTATTTAAGCGGTACGGCGCTCTACGACAAGGTGCTCTCCAAGGATGAGGATTTTGTGGCATTTCTGGGGCTGCCCGCGGGAAGTTTTCTGGCGGCGCTCACGATGCTGGTGATCGCCATGATCGTGGCAAAGGGGATCGGCCAGCTCTTCGGCATCCTGCAGGGAGTGATGACGGCAAAGGTGGCTCCCCGGGTGGTGGGAACCATTAAGAGCCAGGTGTTTGATTCCATGGGACGGCTTTCCATCAGCTTTTTTACCAAGAGGCAGACCGGCGGCCTGATGACCCGGGTGTGCGATGACGCAGGGGAGATCTCCAATTTCTTTATCGATGGGATCCCGTACTTTTTTATCAATTCCCTTACCCTGGTGGTCACGGTGATCATCATGTTTGCCTTAAATCCGCTTCTGGCGCTGTCCAGCGTGATCCTGATGCCCCTGCTTGTGGTGATGAGTTACCGCATGCTGCCCCATCTCTGGCATTTTTACGGGAAACGCCACAGGGCGAACCGGCGGCTCAACAGCCAGGTCAACGAAAATCTCACGGGGGCCCGGGTGGTCAAGGCTTTCGGCCGGGAGGAACAGGAGATCCGGCGGTTTGGCAGGAACAACGGGAAGGTCAGGGATTCGGAGATGGACCTGGCGCGCTATGACAATCGGTTTTACGCCCTGTATTACTCCGTGGAGGACACCGTGAGCTTTCTGGTCTGGGCCGTGGGCGGGGCGATCATGATCAGCGGTTTTTCGAGAAGCGCCGGGGAGACGATCTCCCTGGGCATGCTGCTGACCTTTTCCGGGTATGTGGGGCAGATGAAGGGGCCGTTGGAATTTATGTCCCGCATTGTCAGGTGGTACACCAACTGCATGAACTCCGCTCAGCGCATCTTTGAGATCATCGACGCGACGCCGGAGATCCGGGAGGCGAAGGATCCATACAGGCCCGGGGCGTTAAAGGGCGAGATCGAATTGAAAAACGTGACGTTCGGCTATGAGCCCCACAAGCCGATCCTGAAGGAGATCAGCTTTCATGTAAATTCCGGGGAGGTCTTCGGCATCGTGGGCCGCTCGGGTTCCGGAAAGTCCACGCTGGTGAACCTGATCTCCAGGCTTTACGATCCCGAGGAGGGCGAAGTCCTGGTTGACGGCATCAATGTGAAGCAGTACGGTTTCCGCGAGCTTCGAAGAAACGTGGCCATGGTGTCCCAGGAGACATACATATTTATGGGGACGGTGGCGGAGAACATCGCCTATGCGCGGCCGGACGCCACCCGGAAGGAGATCCTGTCGGCGGCCATTCAGGCCAGCGCCCATGACTTTATCTGCAAGATGCCAGAGGGTTACGACACCATGCTGGGATCTTCGGGCCGGTCCCTGTCGGGCGGGGAAAAGCAGCGGATCTCCATTGCCAGGGCGATCCTGGCGGATCCCAAGATCCTGATCCTGGATGAGGCCACCTCCGCGGTGGACACGGAGACGGAGCTGGCGATCCAGCAGTCCCTGGAGCGCCTGGAGAAAGGAAGGACGGTGATCTCCATCGCCCACAGGCTTTCCACGCTGAGGAACGCCAAGCGCCTGATCGTCCTGGACGAGGGGCGGATCACCGAGTCGGGCACCCACGAGGAACTGATGGAGAAGAAGGGGACTTATTACAAATTGAACGAGCTGCAGACAAAGGCCCTGGCGATGAGGGGGCTGGAGTGAGCGGGATCGGCTGATCGGCAGGAAAATGCGGAGGCTGTGAAATAGGAATGGAAGCATAAAACGGACGGAGCCTAAGAGTCCGGACAGCGCGGGCAATGGGTTTGACCGGAAAAAAGAACGGACAGGACGGCGGTTGTGGAAAGGCGGAATAGGAAATGCAAGAGGAAAGACTGGATCTTTTGAACCTGAGAGAGTTTGACGAGGAAGCCTACAAGAAGGAGTCGGAGGAACTGCTGGAGATGCGTATGCTGACGGCGGAGACGGCGACCTTTGCCCGGACCGAGGGAGGGTTTCTCTCCCTGAAGGTCGGGGACAAGGAATACAAGAGAGTGAGAGTGTACCTGACCTTCCCGCTGACGAACCCGGAGGAATACATCTCGATCCGGGAGGCCACGGAGAAGGCGAAGGAGATCGGCATGGTGGAGTCCCTGTCGGTGCTGCCGGCGAACCAGCAGGAGATGCTTCGGGAGCAGATCCGGCTGCGCTATTTTATGCCGGAGATCCGGAAGGTCATGGAGCTGAAGGAGGAGTACGGGTACGCCTACTGGTACGTGGAGACAACATACGGAGTCTGCCGCTTTACCACGCACATGAGCAACGACGCCGTGGTCACCCTTGGCGAATCCCGGCTCCTCGTGACGGATATTGACGGGAACCGTTATGAAATCCCTGATTTTTACGCGCTGACCGTGCAGGAGAGAAAGCGGCTGGATCTGTTTCTGTAAAGTGCCGGTCAAGGCGGCTGCGGAGCCGGGAAGACCGTGCCCGCGGGGGGTTCTTTTCTGCAGATGAGGCTTGTCAAAAGTTCTGCGTCGGGGGAAACCGTACCCATGGGGGAGGTTTTCACGGCAGCTGGAAAAAAGTTCGCTTTCTCTGGCACAGAGGGAAAGAAGGGTTTGTCAGGTCCTGGCAGTGGCTTAGGCTGGCGGACGGGATCGGAAACGGTAATTCTTTAGAGGGAATGAATGCCTGCGATAAGGAAGGCAGGCGGGAGAAGGATTTTATGAAATTATTGTTTACACTGACCGGGGAGCAGTTGGAGGCTCTATCGCTGGAACCGGGAGAAAAGTTATGTTACTGTGTGCCGGTGGATCTGGCATACGAGTTGAAAGAGGGGGCGGATCTGACCCGTCAGCCTGCCAGGGACGTGGCAGAGAGGTACGGGAAGGACAGCTTTCTGATCGTTACCTCTAAGCGCCTTATGACGCTGGAGGGGAAACGGGTGATCTCCAATACAGATTTAAGCGGCTGCGAGAAGATCCGCTGCGAGCGCCAGGTGGGGTGCGGCATCGTCACGGTGACGGACCTGGAGCAGAACGAGAGCTGCGTGGCCAGGGTCTCCATGAGGCAGATCGTCAGGACTTCCTATGCGGTAAGGGGGGCCTCCGCCATCGTAAAGAGCATCAAGGCCACGGGGGGTCCGGAGAACGCGGAACAGATCACCAGCCTGGAATATGAGACGTACTGTGAAAAGTGTGGCCGGGCGCTTCCGGGCACCAGCAAATGTCCCTACTGTGAGGGAAAGATGGACGTCTTCCGGAAGTTTATGAACCTCTGCGGCGGTTTTACGGGAAGGCTTCTACTGATCAGCACGCTGATGCTGGTGACTGCCGCCATGAGCATGCTCAGCCCCCTGATCCAGAGGAATTTTATCGACAACGCGCTGGCGGACGGCACGGGGACCTGGGTGGATTACGCCCTCTTTGTGGGACTGACCTTTGCGATCCTGATCGGCACGATCGCCATCGAAGTATGGAAGAACCTGGCCTGCGTCAGACTGGGCTCCGAGCTGTCCATGTCCCTGCGGAGCAGGCTCTACCAAAAGATACAGATGCTTTCTCTTTCCTTTATCAACAAGAGAAAGCCCGGGGAGCTGATGAACCGGATCTCCAGGGATACCAACCAGATCCGGGATTTCTTCCAGGATGTGTTCGGCTCCATGTTTTCCGTGCTGCTGACCATGGTGGCGTCCCTGATCGTGATGCTCGCCATCAGCGTAAAAATGACACTGCTGTCACTCGTATTCGTAGCGGTGGTCTTCGTGCTTATGAAGATCTTCCGCCATCGGATCCATGTGATCTTTTCCAGGCAGTGGTTCAAGTCGGATGAGCTCAGCAACAGTATTCAGGACATCATTTCCGGCATGCGTATCGTGAAGACCTTCGGCACGGAGGAGAGGGAGTCCGCCCGGTTCTCCCGGAAATCCATGGAATTTGCGGAGATTTCCTCTAAAAATGAGACTTTCTGGGCAGTCTTTTTCCCGATCCTCACCTTTCTGATGGGGGGAGGCACATACATTGCGGTGCTGCTCGGAGGACAGGACGTCCTTCAGGGGAGGATGACGCTGGGCGAACTGGTGCAGTTCATGGCATACAGCGGTTATCTCTTCGGGCCTCTGGACTGGATGACCCATATGCCCCGGGCCGTGATGCAGATGGTGACCAGCCTGAACCGCATCTATGACGTGCTGGACGAGGAGCCCCGGATCAAGGACACCAAGGACAGCAGGGAGATTCAGATCAAAGGAGCGTTTCGGTTCGAGGAGGTGTATTTTGGGTACAACACTTACGAGCCCGTGCTGGAGAATATCAGTTTTGACGTGAAGCCAGGGGAGATGATCGGCTTTGTGGGAGCCTCCGGGACCGGCAAGTCCACCATGATCAACCTGATCATGCGCCTGTACGACCCGGACCAGGGACGGATCACCGTGGACGGCGTGGATCTCAGGGACGTAAAGATAGAATGTCTGCACTCCCAGCTTGGCGTAGTGCTTCAGGAGACCTTCCTGTTCTCCGGAAGCATCCTGGACAATATCTGTTTTGCAAAGCCGGACGCTACGCTGGCGGAGGTGATCCAGGCGGCGAAGGCGGCCAACGCCCACGACTTTATCTGTAAGACGCCGAATGGGTACAACACCCGGGTGGGAGAGCACGGTTACACCCTCTCCGGCGGCGAGAGACAGCGTATCGCCATCGCCCGGGCAATCCTGAACAATCCCCGGGTCCTGATCCTGGACGAGGCCACCTCCGCCCTGGATACGGAGAGCGAGTTTCTGATCCAGCAGGCTCTGGACCGGCTGATCCAGGGCCGCACCACCTTTGCCATCGCCCACAGGCTCTCCACCCTGAGAGGGGCGGACCGGCTGGTGGTGATCAACGAGCACGGGATCGCGGAGATGGGAAGCCACGATGAATTGTTGAAGAAGAAAGGGATCTACTATGGCCTTGTGACTGCGCAGCTGAAGATGGCAGAGGGACGGCCGGAGGCGGAAGACGCAGGAGAAGGCGCTGCGGCGGAGGCAGCCGGGGCGTAAGGAGATGGAAAACAAGATCGGGGAGGGGAATCAAAAGAAATAATGAGGGAGAAAAAACTGTCTCTTGCGGAGACATTGAAAAACGACTGGTACGCCCTGAAGTTGGGATATTCTATCAGCAGGAGTGTGGTGATCCACGCCTTTCTCATGCGTCTGGCGGGATATTTCGAGTGGGTGTTCTTTGACGCGGTCTTTCTGAAGGAGATCGTGGGAGCGCTTGACGAGAACAAGAGCTTTGGCGAGATCTTTACCTTTATTTTGATCTGCGGCGTTACTTTCGCGCTGATCAATTTATACAGCAACTACGCGGACAATGTGGTCCTGCCCCTTCAGACCGTGAGGCTGTACGGCGGCATTTACCGAAAATTGTATGCAAAGGCGCGGAATGTGGAGCTCAGCTGTTACGAGGATCCGGATTTTTACAACCGCTACACCATGGCCATGGATGGGGCGGAACTCAAGGTTCAACAGATCATCGTCAGCTTTTGGGGCGTCCTGGTGGGAGCGGTGGCCACCGGCGCGGTCTTTCTGTTCATGTTTCAGATCGATCACTACGCGGTGCTCTTTATCCTGTGCCCCCTGTTGGGAAATTTCGTGTTTGGCAACTGGAAGAATAAGTTTGACTTCAAAAAATATCAGGAGCAGGCGCCAAACGAAAAGGTGCTCAATTATGTGAACCGGACCATGTATCTGGCGGATTACGCGAAGGAGATCCGGCTTTTTCAGATCTTCAGGCTCCTGAAGAAGCAGTATCACGAGGCGACGGAGAACAATGTGAAGGTGGCCGTAAAATATGCGCTTCCCAAGGCGGTCTTAAATTTCTGGAGGATCACGTTCACCTTTACGGTGATCTTTGAGGGAGTGCTTTTATACGCGATCTACCGGCACCAGGTGACGGGTTCCATCACGCTGGCGCAGCTCACCGTCATGACCAGTCTCATGGTGGCGATGACCTGGATCCTGATCAGGCTGTTTGAGGATATCATGTCCATTATGCAGAACGGCCTCTTTATCAACAATCTCAGGGGGTTTCTGGAGTATGAGGAGAAGATCCCCGAGGATCAGAAGGGGATCCTGCCGGAGGGAGAGTTTGAAAGCCTGGAGTTTGACCATGTCTGCTTTTCCTATAAGGATGAGGAGACTATAAAGGACCTCTCGTTTGTATTGAAAAAGGGCGAGATCGCGGCGCTGGTGGGACACAACGGCACGGGAAAGACCACCATCGTCAAGCTGCTCCTGAGATTATACGACCCCGTCTCCGGGGTGATCCGGATGAACGGCAGGGATATCCGGGAGTACGATCTTCACGCCTACCGGGAGATGTTTGCCACGACTTTTCAGGACTTCAGCATCCTGGGCATGACCGTCATGGAGAATGTCCTGATGGGGCGGCACTATGAAAATGAAGAGGAACTGACAGTGAGGGCCCTGAAAAAAGCGGGGATCTATGAGAAAGTGATGAGCCTTCCGGGAGGCCTCCGCACGGTTATGACGAAGGAGTTTGACGAGGACGGCGCGGTGTTCTCCGGCGGAGAGAGCCAGAAACTGGCGGTGGCCAGGACCTTTGCCAAGGATTCGCCGGTGAAGATCTTCGACGAGCCCTCCAGCGCGCTGGACCCCATAGCGGAGTACGAGCTGTTCCGGAATATCATGAAGGAAGCCAGCGACCACACCATGCTCTTTATCTCTCACAGGCTGTCCTCTGTAAAGAACTGCGACAAGGTCTTTATGCTGGAAAACGGAAGACTGATCGAAGAAGGTTCTCACAGCGAGCTGATGGCGCTTGGGGGGAGCTATGCGAAGATGTACCGGAAACAGGCCATGAATTATCTGGCCCTGGACGGGGAAGGGGAGGTGAAGCTGTGACGCCGGAAAAGGAGAAGATCAAACAGCCTGTGGCACAGGTGTGGAAAAACAACTGGTTTCTGATAAAGCTCTGCCTGTCCGCGTCCCCCGCCTATGTGATCTTTGCGGTGCTGGATTCCGTGCGCAACCAGGTCTCCATCTTTTTTGAGCACACCTACGGGATCGGCTATGTGCTGGAGGCGGCGGAGTTTCACTATCCCTTTCGTCAGGTGGCGACCTTTATCCTGATCCTGGCGGGCTGCGTGACGCTGGGGATGGTGTTCACGGTTTTTGCGGGGGACTATATCCAGGAGAAGGAGCGGCCCAAGATTCGGGAGAAGATCAAACTCCGGTTTTATGAAAAAGCGAAAGAGCTGGACCTGGAGCGCTATGACAACCCGGATTTTTATAATGAACTGGTGCTGGTTTTGTCGGAGGTGGACAAACAGATCGACAGGTGTGTCACTTTTTTGCAGAACACCATGTCCGGAATCGCGGTCTTTATCACCACGGGGATCTATTTTTTCCTGAAGGATAAGACCTCTATTCCCTTTGCGGCGGTCTCTTTTGTCCTGACCTTTATCTTTAACCAGATGTTCAACCGACTGGCTTACCGGATCCGGATCGCCCGGAATCCCCATGAGAGGAAGCGGGAGTATGTGAAGCGGGTCTTTTATTTGAGCGATTACGCGAAAGAGCTCCGATTGAACCCGGAGGTTGCGGACGTCTTGTTTCAGGAGTTTGAGGAGGCCAACGAGGAAGTCTATCAGGCGGAGAAAAAGTATGCCGGCAAGCGGTTTTTCCTGGGCTTTATGGGACGGTATGTGAGCAACAGCTTCTTCAGCGATGTGCTCTACATTTCCTACCTGGTGTTCCAGGCTGCGGTCCGAAAGGCTCTGTCCTTCAGCAGTGTGGCGATCCTGTATAACTCATTCGGGCGCTTGAAGAGAGGGATGCAGATTTTTACCGACGTTTACCCCTATGCCTGCGAGACCAGCCTGTATGTGCAGAAAATGCGGGATTTCCTGGACTGTAAGCCGGAGATCGTCTCTGAGAAGAATCTGCTTCCGGCGGAGGGGGCGAAGGAGATCGAGCTGCGGAACGTCTCTTTTGCGTACCGGCGGGAGGAAGGGGATTTCCTGCGGGACATCTCCCTGCATATCCGGCCCGGGCAGAAGATCGCCCTGGTGGGTTATAACGGCGCGGGAAAGACTACCCTGGTAAAGCTCCTGATGCGCCTGTACGACGTGGGAGCGGGGGAGATCCTTGCCGACGGGGTGAATATCCGGGATTATCAGGTGGAAAAGTACCGGGAAGCCGTGGGCACGGTCTTTCAGGACTTTAAGATCTTTGCGGGTAATGTGAAAGAAAACGTGCTGATGGATATCGCGGAGGGCTGCGATGAGGAGCCGGTACGCCGGGCGCTTTCAGAAAGCGGGCTCTGGGAGAAGGTCTGTGAGATGAAGGACGGGCTGGACACCCAGCTCACCACGGAGATCATGGAGAGAGGGGTGAACCTGTCCGGGGGTGAGAGCCAGAAGCTGGCCATCGCCAGAGTCTTCTATCAGAAGGCAGGGCTGATGATCCTGGACGAACCCTCCAGCGCGCTGGACCCCATAGCGGAGTACCAGCTGAACCATGTGATGATGGAGGCCACAAAGGACAAGACGGTCATCTTTATCTCCCACAGATTGTCCACCACCCGCCTTGCGGACCACATCGTCATGCTGGAGAAGGGCCGCATCGCCGAGGAGGGAACCCATGAGGAGCTCCTTCGGAGAAACGGAAAGTATGCCAGGATGTGGCGCGTCCAGGCCGGGGCGTACCTGGACTGAGGCGGGGAATTTTATGATTATTTAGGGAAAGGCATCAATCGTTTAGCGGACTGATGCCTTTTTTGTATGCCTGATAGTGCTGGATTTAACTGATTTTGCCAAACGCAACGAAACATAACACAATCTATCTGAAAATGTCAGGTTTTCTTGGTGGACATATTGCCGCCTTGTATTTATGATAATGTTAAAAATAATTGCAAAAGTGGAATTTTTATGAGAAAATACTATTTGGACAATATCAGATGGATCACTGTGGTGATTGTAGTGCTCTACCATGTTTTCTATATGTATAATGCCGAGGGAATATTGGGCGGTCTTGGAAAGATTACAAGCGTTTCGGTTCAGCCTTATGATATATTCCTGTATTTTGTATATCCGTGGTTTATGCCGGTATTGTTCCTTGTTTCCGGGATCAGTTCCAGATTATATCTGGAGAGTCACACGGATAGGGAATTTATAAAGAACCGGACAAGGAAGCTGCTTGTGCCGTCAACTATAGGACTTTTTGCTTTTCAGTTTATTCAGGGGTATGTGTCCATGTCGCTGGGCACCGGATTTACGGAGCTTGCTGCGGCGCATGTTCCGAAGCCTGTGATCTTTCTGATCATGGCTGCTTCCGGCATCGGGGTTCTCTGGTTTATCCAGCTCCTCTGGCTGTATTGCGTGATACTTGTCTTTCTGAAAAAGGCTGAAAGAGGGAAAGTTTTGAAGGCGGGTGCAAAAACTCCGGTCTGGCTCATTTTGTTATTTTACTTTCTGATCTGGGGAGCTGCTCAGATCCTGAATACGCCGATCATATCGGTGTATAGGATCGCGTTTTACTTTGTGTTCTTCATCCTTGGATATTATGTGTTTTCTCATGATGAAGTGATGGAAGAACTGAAAAGATATGCCGTTCCTTTGATCGTGACAGGGGTCTTGGCCTGTGCGGCTTTTTCTGCCTTGTATTTTAGTATCGGGGCAAATTATGCGGATGAGCCGGTAAATAGAAATCCGCTGTATGCGGCCTGTGCATATTTGGGCTCACTGGCTGTACTTTCCGGAATGGCCCGATTTGGCGACTGCGGCAATCGTTTTACAAAATGGATGAGCAGGAAAAGTTTTGGTCTCTATGTTTTTCATTACCTTGGGATCTCAGCGGTCGCTTTGCTGATCGCGAAGCCGGGATCATTGCCGGCGTCTGTGTGTTATCTGCTGAGTCTTGCGGCTGGCTTTGTGTTCGGATTTGGGTTATATGAGATCATTTCGAGGATTCCGTTTTTCAGATGGGCTGTGCTGGGAATCAAAAAGGAGAAGAAGGATGTTTCAGGATAATCTGTTGCAAATGAGAAAGATGAAAGGGTTTACACAGGAAAAGATAGCGGAAAAGGTCGGCGTGTCGAGGCAGGCTGTGGCAAAATGGGAAGCGGGTGAAACGGTACCGGATCTGGATAAATGTAAAATGCTTGCGGAAGTTTTTGAGGTATCTCTTGATGATCTGGCAAATTATGAGCCGGAAGAAAACCTGGGGCTGGGACTTCCGCCAAAAGGGAAACATTTATTTGGCGTTGTAACAGTCGGCGATAAGGGGCAGGTTGTGATTCCTGCAAAGGCGCGCAAGCTTTTTGAAATATCCCCGGGTGATCAGCTGGTTGTTCTTGGCGACGAGGGGCAGGGATTGGCGATCATGAAATCGGAAAAGTTTCTCGCGCTTGCGGATGCCATCAGATCGGGGACATTTGAAAAGTAATAGAACAAATAGGAAAATAGATTTGGCATTTCTCAAGAATAGTTTCATCTGAAAACGAGGTTGCCGAAATACCTGTTGATGTGTTATTTTTAACAAAATAAAGTAAGCTGAAAATTAAAAAAATATGAAATATTTTGGTTACATCTTGCGTGGTATGCGGCAGGGTGATATGATATCTGAAGATGTGAAGTCGGGGTCATAGGACAATTTTTACGAGTATTGACTATGTCAGAGAACTTCACAGACATTTCTGTATGGCATTTCGCCAAGGATTTTCACTGTAAAGAATTGAGACGAGATTTCGGATTAAGGTGCAGGCAGGTCTGGAGCTGCAACATGTTAAAGCAGCGTTTTATGAAAGCCTGTATTTCGGAGAAGCACACATTTTTTATGAAAAGAGAGGAAGATCATGACTGACAAACGCACAGAATCAAAAACCGCGAAAAGAATCAATGGGAGCCGCATGGCAGAAAGCACGCCTTATGACGATGTCTATCGAACTCTGCAGAACGACTGCCGGCGCTGGCTTCTCCCCATGCTTAACGAGATCTTCGGGGAACATTATACCGGGCGGGAGGAGATAATCCCGGGGCCAAATGAACACTTTTTGAACTGCCAGGACGGCCGGGAGCAGGAACGGGTCACCGACACTACATTCACTGTATTAAGTGAAAAACCTCGGAAATATCACATTGAATGTCAGGCAAATCCGGATGGGAGCATGATGATCCGGATGTTTGAGTACGATTCCCAGATTGCTTTGGACAGCGCCGAGGTTCAGGGGTACACAATGACTGTGACCTTTCCGCGTTCGGCGGTGCTGTTTTTGCGCCACAACCGGAACACCCCGGAAAAAATGACCATGGAGATCCGGACAGAGGCGGGAGCCCTGTTCTGCGATATTCCAATCATGAAGCTCCAGCTCTATAAACTGGAAGATATCTTTGAGAAAAAACTGCTCCTTCTGCTGCCCTTTTATATTTTTAATTACGAAAAGGAGTTTTCGGATCCGGATGAGACATTGGAAGAACGGATCCGGGAAGATTTCCTGCGGATCCGGGAATTTCTGGAAGGACTGACAAGCCGTGGAGAGTTGACAGAATATGAGAGGGGAATTATCATGGATATGACGAAGAAAGTAGTCATGAGTATTACGGGTTCCCATCCGGATGTCAGGAAACGATTGGAGGGCGCGATGGTAGGAAAGATCTTAGACTGTGAGACGAAACAAGCGTACCGTAAAGGAGTTGCGGAGGGTATTGCACAGGGAGAAGTTAGGGCTGTAATGACGCAGGTCTGCCGAAAGCTGAAAAAAGGCACATCCACGGAGAAAATCGCGGGAGAACTGGAGATGCGCCCGGAAGACCTGGCGCCCCTGCTGCAATCCGCGGAGAAATACGCCCCCGATTATGATGTGGAAATGATACTGGCGGAGATGTTCCCGCCCCAGGCGGATACCCGGGGCATGGCGGATCCTGTATAAATTCGGTATGATCCCAGGAAGGCGGGAGAACAGGAAGAGAAAGGGCTCTGAGAATCTTCAAGGGATTCTCAGAAGTCCAGTTTCTTCAAAAGTTCGCGAATATTGACGGGTTTTTCGATGAAGTCGTCCATTCCGCTCTCGAAGGCCTTGTTCCGGTCCTCCTGGAAGGTGTTAGCGGTGTTGGCGAAGATCTTTACCGTTTTGGCGTCCGGCCGGTGCAGCGCCCGGATGGCGCGGGTGGATTCATAGCCGTTCATCACCGGCATCAGGAGATCCATCAGGATCACGCCGTACTCTCCTATGGCGGAAGCCGCGAAGGTATCCAGGGCTTTTTTGCCGTCCTCCACATGTAGGACTTCATAGCCCTCTTCCTTCAAAAGTTCCGCAAGGATCTCTCCGTTCAGCTCGTTGTCTTCTGCGATCAGAATGCGGGGCCTAGATTTTTTTGGAACGCTTTTTTCGGATGTTTTGGCGTCTCTGCTGTCGGGTCCGCTCCGGGCCGGATCATTTTCGTCCATACCTTCGGCGGCTTTTGTCGGAAAGCAGAAGGTGAATGTGCTTCCCTCGTCCAGGCGGCTCTCCACGCTGAGGGTCCCGCCCATGCGCTCCGCAAGGAGCGAGCAGACAGGCAGGCCAAGGCCGATGCCCTGGTTTCCCTGGGAGACTGTGTTCCGCTCCTGGGTGAAGGGCAGAAAGAGCTGTTTCTGAAATTCTTCGCTTATGCCCCGGCCGTTATCGGCGACCTGGATCGTTGTCAGGATCCGTCCGTCTGGATCCTCGGACTGCTCTGCCTGTAAGGTGACGCGGCCGCCCTTCTGGGTGTATTTGCGGGCGTTATCCAGCAAATTGACGACGATCTGCAGGATTCGGTTTGCGTCCCCCAGGATCCCGGCGTGGGGAAGGTTCTCAAGGAGCTGAAAATCGAGGCCGGCTTCCTTCATGCCGTCCCGCATCATAAATTCCGAAGTCTGCAGCAGCAGTTTCAGGTCCAGGGGCTTTTCTTCCAGATCGACCTTTCCGTCCTGGAGCTTTGACATATCCAGAATGTTGTTCACAAGGGAGAGCAGGTATTGTTCCAGGGAGGAGGACTGGCGGAGGTAGCCGGACATCTTCTTCCGGTCGTCCGTGTTCTGTGTCATCAGGTAATTCAGGCTGATCAGTCCGTTCAGGGGCGTGCGGATCTCGTGGCTCATGGCGGAGAGAAAATCGCCCTTCGCCTTTGCGTCCGCCCGGTTCCTGATGGAATTGATGTGGGCGCGCATGGCCGTGTACGCCAATACGCAGATCACGATAAACGCGATCCCCAGCAGCAGAAAAGTAAAGCGGTACTGGTACAGAAAATCCGAAATGGTGTACTCGTACATATTCTCGAAAGTGGAGGCCACCACATACCCGGCCAGCTCTCGGTCTGAGATTTGGGCGATGGATTTATTGATGATGGAGATGATCCGCTCCTGACGGTCCAGAGGGGCGCCTTTGTCCAGGGGCGTCACCGCGGAGAAGCAGAGCTGGTCGTCCATCTCCATAATAGGGATCACTTTCAGATTGTTGTAGATCGGTTTATAAAGCCAGTACTCCACGACATACTGGTTCTGGATCAGCAGGTCCGCCTCCCCGCGGTTTACCGCGTCCAGGCAGTCCTCCATGGAGGAATAGTCCTTAAATTGAAAGTTGGGGTACTGGCCGTTGATTACTTTGCGGATGGTCTGGGAGCCTGTGGAGATCGCGACGGTCATTTCCGCATTCGGGTCGAAAGAGAAACTTTCCTTCGCCACGATGACTTTTCTGCTGGACAGGTAGGGGTCGCTGATCAGGATGCCTTTGGCCGCCTGGTTCTCTTTATTATACTCCACGCTGGTGACGAGGTCATAGCCCTCTTCCAGGAGATACTGGTAGGTGATGTCTCCCCCAGGAAGCGGGACATATTCAAAATGAAGGCCGCTGATCTCGGCGATCCGGTCGAAGAGGTGCCTGGAGATGCCCGCCAACTCCCCGCTGTCGTCCTGGAAAGAGACGGGTCTTCTGTCGCAGACAAAGCCGACCTTCAGGGGTTCCCCGCTATTGATAAGAGCCTGTTCTTCCTCCGTAAAGAGAGGACCGGAGTCTTCTCGGGCCTGGGCAACGGTCACCGGCAGGGCGCACAGGACGATCATCGCCAGAGCGGCAGCCCGGGCCAGCCACATTGTAAATCTTTTTTTCTTCATGTTTTTCACGGCAACCATTCCTCTCTTGACAGGCGCTCCCGTATGGGACCGCAGAAAAACCGACAGGTTCCGGCAGTCAAAATTTCACCAATTATATGTCAAAATTTCAGGTCTGCGGCGGAGATTGCCGCCGGAAACTCTATCCTTATTTTACATCAGAATATTAGATATGAAAATAAAAAAATAAAATTTTTCTATGTTGCCTAAATTTCCCGGGAAAAGTGACGATATAATAAGCAGCCGATATTGTGAAGCATGGATGCAGCCGGGGCGGAAGGAACCGCTTCCGGCTTTCGTTTTTAAAATTTTTAAAAATATTATAAATTTTTCATCTGCCCCCTTTGAAAATCTGAGAAATTCAGTTATAATGTATTTCGTGTGACTATAATCTTAGATAAAAAGGCGGGCGGAAGCCTTCCCGCCGATATTCTGATAAATAGAAGACCGGATAAGATTCGGAGAAGGAGTGAAAAATGCAGGGCACAGATATCGGTATCGATCTTGGGACAGCCAGTATTCTGGTTTATATAAGGGGGAAGGGCGTTGTGCTGAAAGAGCCCTCCGTTGTGGCGTTCGACCGGGACACCAATAAGATCAAGGCGATCGGAGAGGACGCGAGGCTGATGCTGGGAAGGACCCCCGGAAACATTGTGGCGGTGAGGCCTCTGCGCCAGGGTGTGATCTCGGATTACACCGTGACGGAGAAGATGATGAAATATTTCATTCAGAAGGCTCTGGGCAAGAAGACTTTCCGCCGGCCCCGTATCGCGGTGTGCGTGCCAAGCGGCGTGACCGAAGTGGAGAAGAAGGCGGTTGAGGACGCGACGTATCAGACCGGCGCGAAGGAAGTGTCCATCATCGAGGAGCCCATTGCGGCCGCTATCGGCGCGGGGATCGATATTTCAAAGCCTTGCGGGAATATGATCGTGGATATCGGCGGAGGTACCTCCGACATCGCGGTGATCTCCCTTGGCGGTACGGTGGTCAGCGCTTCCATCAAGATTGCGGGCGATGATTTCGACGAGGCAATCGTCCGGTATATGCGGAAAAAGCATAATCTTCTGATCGGTGAGAGAACGGCGGAGGATATGAAGATCAAGATCGGCTCCTGCTATAAGAGACCGGAGCCGGATTATATGGACGTCAGGGGCAGGAATCTGGTGACGGGCCTGCCGAAGACCGTGAACGTATCCTCGGAGGAGATGGAGGAAGCGCTGAAGGAGACCACGGCGCAGATCGTGGAGACCATTCACAGCGTGCTGGAGAAGACGCCTCCCGAGCTGGCGGCGGATATCGCGGACCGGGGCATCGTCCTGACCGGCGGCGGCAGCCTGCTCCGGGGACTGGAGGAGCTGATCTCCGAGAGGACCGGGATCAACTGCATGACGGCGGAGGATCCCATGACCGCCGTGGCTATCGGAACCGGGAAATACGTGGAGTTTTTATCTGATTACCGCGAACTTTAAGGAATGTCCCTAAAGGGCTGGGCGGCAGCAGAGGGGCCCTGCCGCGTAAAGCGCAGCGGCGGAACCGGAACGAAAGAGTTCATAACAGGAGAGGTAACGGAATGCTGAAGGGGTTGTATGTCGCTCATACAGGTATGGTCAACGAGCAGAACAGGATGGATATTTTGACCAACAATCTGGCCAACGCGTCCACGGTAGGATATAAGAAGGAGGGCTCTACCAGCCAGTCTTTCAACGATATCCTCACGGTGAAGATCAAGGACGCTTCCATAGGAGAGCTGAACGTGCAGCGCCTGGGTTTAAACCAGCCCGGGGTGAAGATTGGGGAGAACTATACCGACTATACGCAGGGTTCCTTTCGGATCACGGAAAACACTTATGATCTGGCGCTTTCCGGGGATGGCTTCTTCGCCCTGGAATTTACGAATAAAGCGGGGGAAACCTCTACGCTCTATACCAGGGCCGGACAGTTCACCCTGAATAAAGAAGGGGAGCTGGTGAACCAGGACGGAGATTTTGTCCTGGATACCGAGAACCGTCACATTACCTTGGACACCCTGAAGGAAACCAGTATCGACCAGAGCGGCACGATCTATCAGGAGGGAAGAAGGATCGCCCAGATCCAGGTGGTGGATTTTGAAAACTACGATTATCTGGAAAGATATGGCGAGACTTATTACCGCCCCATCGAGGGAGCGGAGATGACGGAGGCGGATGCGGAGGTGAACTCCGGTTACCTGGAGATGTCGAATGTCTCCCCGGTGATGGAGATGGTGAATCTGATCAGCGTTACCAGGGCGTACGAGAGCAACCAGAAGATCATCCAGACCTACGACGGGTCGCTGGATATCGCGGTAAACCAGCTCGGAAGAGTGCAATAAGGACGCAGCGGGAGGAAATTAGGCCATGGTTAGAAGTTTATGGACGGCGGCGACCGGCATGATCGCCCAGCAGACGAATATGGACACCATCGCAAACAATCTTGCGAACGTGAACACGGTGGGTTACAAGACCCAGATCAATGAATTTAAGAGTCTCCTGTATCAGAATATTCAGACCAGGACCACGTCCGCAAACGGGGAGCAAAAGCCCGGCAGCGCGCAGGTGGGCCTGGGCGTGAGGAACGCCTCCATCAGCAGCGTCTTCCGGACGGGAAATTTCCAGCCCAGCGACAGCGACACGGCTTTTGCCTTGGACGGCAAAGGGTTTTTCGCGGTCCGCGGAGAGGACGGAAATACCTACTACACCAGAAACGGCGATTTTAAGTTTACCCTTGCCCCCAACGGCGGCAATATGCTGGCAAATTCCCAGGGACTTCCGGTTCTGGACTCTGAGGGTCAGCCCATCATTCTGGACAGCCAGTACACGGTGAGCCTGGTGGAGGTCTCCAAGGACGGCCAGATCTGTTACCCCGACGAGCAGAACAATCCCCAGCCCATGGGGATCACCATAGGCGTATACCAGTTCAACAATCCCAATGGCCTGGAAAAACTGGGGGAGAGCCTCTATGAGGAGACTGCGGCCAGCGGCCAGCCCATCAACGAGGCCACCAATACCAATGTGAAGAAATCGGACGTCATTCAGGGCTACCTGGAGGCATCCAATGTGCAGGTGGTGGACGAGATGGTGAACATGATCGTCGCGCAAAGGGCATACGAGCTGAACTCCAAGGCGATCACGGCCTCCGACGAGATGCTTCAGCAGGCGAACAACCTGAGGAGATAACCGTAAGCGGAATGGATGGACTTCTGTTCGCGCGGAAAGGATAGAAAATGGATCTTTCAAATCTGACATCGGCATATACGGACCTCTATGCATCCCAGGCGAAATCGTCCCAGCTGGAAAATACCTTAAAGGGAGATTATTCCAAGGCGAAGGACGAAGAACTGATGGATGCCTGCAAGCAATTTGAGGCATATTTCCTGGAGCAGGTCTTTAAGGAAATGCAGAAGACCATTCCCAGGAGCGAGGAGAGTTCCGACAACTCCATGGTGGACTTTTTTAAGGATCAGTCCCTCCAGCAGATCGCCAAGGATTCCACAGAGCAGAACAGCCTGGGTTTGGCGCAGATGCTCTATGAGCAGATGAAGCGCAACTATGGCCTGGATCCCTCCGTGGTGAAGGAGATGGAGGAATAGCATTGCCCGGTGCGCTTTTGCACCTTGTTTCTGTTGTACTTTTTCTGCCCCCTGCGGGGGCTCTGCCGGAGTTCCCGGACATTTCTGCAACGGTTCAGCCAGACGCTATATGGACTGAGTGAAGACTTCTGCGAGGAGAAAACGCGGTTTTGCGGTTCGCGGCAGCCGCTGAGCGGCAGTTCAGCGGGCAGGCGGCGCCATTATACATTTGGAAAGCGATGGGGAGAGCAAAATGGAGATACTGAAGGGATATGTGGACCGGATCACGTTTCAGAACAGTGAAAACGGCTGGACGGTCCTGCGGCTCGTAACGGAGGACGGGGAGGAGACTGCCTGTGTGGGCGTCTGCAAAGGGCTGACGCAGGGAGAGAACATTGAGGCGAAGGGAAATTATGAGAAACATCCCAGCTATGGCAGGCAGTTTCACATTCTGGAATACACGGTTTCCGCCCCTGCGGACGGCGCGGCCATGGAGCGGTATCTTGGCTCCGGGGCTGTAAAGGGCGTCGGCATGGCGCTGGCGGCCAGGATCGTGAAAAAATTTGGGGACGACACTTTCCGGATCATCGAGGAGGAGCCGGAGCGCCTTGCGGAGATCAAGGGAATCAGTCTGCGAAAGGCCCAGGAGATCGCCGTGCAGGTGGAGGAAAAAAGAGATTTGCGGGAGGCCATGGTGTACCTGGGAGGTTTTGGCATAACGAACGCCCTTGCCGTAAAGATCTACGATAAATACGGGCCGGAGATCTACAGCGTGATGAAGGAGAATCCCTACCGCCTTGCGGAAGACATCCGGGGCGTTGGCTTTCGGATCGCGGACGAGATCGCGGCAAAGGCGGGGATCCGCACGGACTCGGATTACCGGATCCGCTGCGGCGTCCTGTACGCCCTGCAGGGTGCCGTGGGAGAGGGGCATGTCTATCTGCCCCTGGATATCCTGCTTGCGCGTGCGGCGGAGCTGCTTGGGCTGGAAGAGGAATACATCCGCCCCCATGTCAGTAATATGGTGATGGACCGGAAACTGATCGTAAAGGGGGAAGCGGTCTTTGCACCGTCCTTTTACTACGCGGAACTGAACTGTGCCAGGATACTGCATCAGCTGAATCTCCGCATGCCGGAAGCGGACTATCTGCCCGCCCAGGAGGCGGCGCTGGAAAAGCGTCTGGCGCGGATGGCCGCGGAGCAGGGCATGGAGATGGACAAACTGCAGATGAGCGCGGTGAAAGAGTGCATCCGCAGCGGCCTCTTTATCCTCTCCGGAGGTCCCGGGACAGGAAAGACGACTACTATCAACCTGATCATCCGCTATTTTGAGAGCGAGGGGCTGGATATTTTTCTCGCCGCGCCTACCGGCAGGGCCGCGAAGCGCATGACGGAGGCCACGGGGATGGAGGCCAGGACCATACACCGGATGCTGGAACTGAACAGCGGCCTTTCGGATGAGGACAGCCGTCAGGTGAAGTTTGAGCGGTGCGAGGAGAATCCCCTGGAGGCGGACGTGATCATCATCGACGAGATGTCCATGGTGGATATTCAGATCTTTCAGGCCCTTTTGAAAGCGATCCTGCCGGGGACGAGGCTGATCCTGGTGGGGGACGTGGATCAGCTCCCCAGCGTGGGTCCGGGGCAGGCGCTTCGGGACGTCATGAACAGCGGATGCTTTCCCATGATAGCGCTGAAGCGGATCTTCCGCCAGGCGGAGGCCAGCGACATCGTCATGAACGCCCACAGGATTAACCGGGGGGAATCGATCATCGTGCGGAACAAGGATTCCCGGGATTTTTTTCTCCTGGAGAGGTCGGACGAGGACGTGATCCTCAAGCACATGATCCAGCTCATCCAGGAAAAACTTCCGGGTTTTGTAAACGTCACGCCCTTTGATATCCAGGTGCTCACTCCCATGCGGAAAGGGAACCTGGGGTGTGAAAACTTAAACAGGATCCTTCAGAAATACCTGAACCCGCCGGACGAAAGAAAAGCGGAGCACTTTTCGGGGAACAACGTCTACCGGGTGGGGGATAAGGTGATGCAGGTGAAGAACAATTACCAGATCCCCTGGGAGGCCCTGGGAAAATATCATATCGTGATCGATCAGGGAACGGGGGTCTTTAACGGAGATATGGGGCGGATCGTGGAGATCAGCGAGGAACAGTCCCAGCTTGTGGTGGAGTTCGACGAGTATAAGCGGGTGACTTATCCTTTCTCCGGGCTGGAGGAGCTGGAGCTCGCCTACGCGGTCACCATCCACAAATCCCAGGGGAGCGAATATCCGGCCGTGATCCTGCCGCTTCTCGGAGGGCCAAAGATGCTGTTTAACCGGAACCTCCTTTACACCGCGGTCACCAGGGCGCGAAACTGCGTGACGATCCTGGGCCGCAGCGATGTGGTGCAGGCAATGATCGACAACAACAGCGAGAACAAAAGGTACACGGCCCTGACGGACAGGATCCGGGAGATGAGTCCCCGGGCGGGCGCGTTATCCGACGGCTGCTGAGAGCCGGCAGGCTCGCGGCGCGGAGAAGACAGCGGGCGGGAGAGCAACAGGCAGGAAAACAGCAGACAGGAAGACAGCGGGCGGGAGAGCAGCAAGCAGGAAAACAGCAGACAGGAAGACAGCAGGCGGGAGAGCAACAGGCAGGAAAACAGCAGACAGGAAGACAGCAGGC
>CANQEV010000031.1 GCA_947595925.1 uncultured Acetatifactor sp.
ATCAAGGCAGAATAAGATGAACTATATGCCATGAGGCAGGCATATATGTTTCACACAAACTGATGATGCCTCAAAAATTGGATATAATTTCCTTGCATATTCCTATTGACTGATTGGAAGAAGAGAGATTATAATATGCATAAGCACAGGTTGAGAAAGATTCTAAACCTTGCGGGAACATTGTCCGCCCGGGGTGCCGGGTCCGTATCCCTGTGAAAAAAATGAAACTGGGAAAGGAGCGGGAAAACATTATGAAAAGCTGGAAAAGAAAGAGATGGCTGAGTATTCTTCTTGTGCTTGCAATGTTGATCTGCCCTTGCGTGGAAGTGCTGGCAGAGGGGCAGCAGGGAGAAGAGGTTCAGAGCGGAGCGGAAGAGGATGAATGCCCCGCAGGAGGGAAGCATATCTGGAAGGAATACACCCATCCAGCGAGCTGTACGTCGGCGGGGGAAAAATATCAGATCTGTTCTGCATGTCATTTGAGACAGACATTGGAAACATATCCGAAACTTCCGCATGACTATAAAGAGGTCACGGAATACCCTGTGAGCTGTAAGGACAGCCTCAGGAAGTTTGAATGTAATAACTGCGGAAACAAGTATAGTATTAGTAGTACTGCTTTTCCTTCCGCTGACATGAAGCATAGCTGGACGTCCCCGGATGACGGCTGGGTTCCGCTGTACGGCGATGAACCTTCCTGCCGTAAGGCGGGTACGCTGATCCGCAAGTGCGCGGACTGCGGATATACCGAGACAAAGCCAGGCACACAGCAGGAACACCAGCCAATGGTAAGCCCGACCGACTGTACGAGGAAGGTATGTAAAGTCTGCGGCACCGACTTGGGACCGAGCGGCGATCAGCATCAGGTCGATAATTGGGTACACAACGGTCCACTCACGGCGGAAGGCGAGCACATCGGCACATGTACCAAGTGCGGAAAAACCGTCCGGGAAGGCCATGTATATAAGGACGATAATGATTGTACGACGCCTGTAGTCTGCCAAAAGTGCGGTCTGGTTATCGTAGCAGGTAATTCGGAGCACAACAAGTATCCGCTGTTTCATGGGGACGGCAGCAGCCCTTATTACACGGGTAGGGACAACGGCAACGGAACGCATACGAGATATTGCTCCAACGAGGGCTGCAATCAGGTGACGAACGTAAGCGAGCCTCATGAGTTCGTGAACGGCGAGTGTACCGTATGCGGCGCAATAGGAAGCAGCCAGCAGTGCAATCATAATTGGTCGGAAACATTCACGGTAACTGCTACCTGTCAGAATCAGGGAAAAACATACCGAAAATGTCTGACTTGCGGTATCCAGGAGGATCTCACTGTAACTTCAAGGACAGGGCACAGCTATGGAGAGTGGAAGGTGACGAAGAAAGCTACCTGCACGACCCCTGGGGAGCAGGTACGCGCCTGCACGACTCCCGGCTGTACGGCGGTAGAGAGAAAGACCATTGCAGCATCGGGACACAAGTCTCAGAGCTATGACTGCGGCACGGAGAAATGTTCTGTTTGCGGAGCAGTCCTCAAGAATGGGAAAAACCATGACGTTCAGAAATGGTCCCAGGATTTGACCCAGAGCGGAAAGCACTTCGGCGTCTGCAAGGAATGTCATGAGAAGGTGTATGAAAAGCACGTTGGCACAGACGACGGCAACTGCATGACGGCAGTTACATGTACGAAATGTGGAGCGGTGATTCAGGAGGCCAGCGAGGGACATAACCTGTATCCTCAGTTTGACGATGGAAATCATCCCTATTATGAAGGCAAGGACAATGGCGACGGAACGCATACGAGAATTTGTTCCAATGAAGGTTGTACAAAGACAACGGGCGTGAAGGAAAACCATCAGTTCAAAGACGGTACATGTACTGTCTGCGGCGCTAAAGACGAATCCAAAGGCGGTACCACGAGCAAGGCGTCTAAGGAGACGAATTCCCAGGGAAAGGTTCCGGGGAAAACGACTTCTTCCGCTTCAAGCTCTGAGAGAAAGAATTCTCCGGCAAACCCTGAGGGCACAACGCCTCCGGCTGGCGCTGAGAGCACGAATCCTCCGGCAGACCCTGAGGGCACAACGCCTCCGGCAGAAAGCGAACCCGTGGGCAGTGGGGAAATGGAAAATACCGGCTCCAACACGCAGAAGCCGGCGGCAAGCCTCCCTGTAACGGTGGAACTTCCCGAGGGCACGAGCGAGACGGCTGCGCTGACGGTCGTGGAAGTGACGGAAACCAATGAGTCTGTAAAAGAGGTGGTTACAAAGCTGTTCAACGAATATGTGGCGTATGACCTCACGCTTTTTGACGGAAACGCAGTGGTACAGCCCAACGGCACGGTAAAGGTGACGCTCAAGCTGCCCGAAGGATGGGCGAATGTGGACGTTTACCATGTGGACGGCGATACCATGACAAGGATGTCGACGACTGTGGAAAACGGAAACGCGGTGTTTACCACGACCCACTTCAGCGTGTATGTCCTTGTAAACAACGAATCCGTGGCGGCGTCCCCGGAACCTCAGGAGACGATGGAACTCAGGAAGACTTCCGAGGAGGTGCAGGAAACGCAGGAGGCGGATCCGGCAGATCCGGCGGAACCTGCGGTTGTGCAGTCTCCTAAGACGGGAGAAGGCGGAGCTAAACCGGCGGCAGCAGCCTGCACGGTAGCTGCAGTTTTCGTGGTACTCCTGGCAGGTCTCTTCTTTGTAAAGAGATCCAGGTCTGCAAGGTAAAGACGGCGAAAAGACCGCGCTTTTCCAGGGCGGAGCCGTTTTCAGACCTGTAATTTTATAAAATCTGCGGCATAGTCGTGAACTTCGGCTATGCCGTATTTTTTTGCGCTCTCTCAGCCGCCGGCTCTCCCGGAAAAACTAGTCTGGACGGGTCTTTTGGGAAACCCGGCGTCCTTCTGAAATTTTAAAAATGTTAAATAAATATAAAATCCGAAAAAGGTATTGACAGCGGTCCTTTTTTGTTGTAAATTGCAATCATCCCGATGAGGAAATATCTGGTCGGGATTCTGAAATTCGGCTGTTCAGCCAGGAAATTCACTTTCGTTTTAAGAAGTCCAGGGGTGTGTTTACTGCGCTCAAAATTCGGGACAGGCGCCGTTCCGATTTGAAAACGGGGACATACCGACGGATCGTTCCAGAGGGTTTTTCGGCGGAAATGCGGGATGTACAGAGCTTATTGGAGAGGAGGATGAACGGAGAAACAATGACAAAAGAGACGGCGAACGAGAGGGAGAAGAAGGCATGGCAGGACAGGCTGGGAGAGCTGGTCAATGATTATCTGACGCAGAAGCAGGCCGTATTGATGCAGGTTAAGAAGGGGGCCATGAGCCGGGAGGAATTTCTGGAGGAAGTGAGAAACCACATTGACCATTATTACCCCTATTCCGCGAAACAGAGAGAGGAATTGCTGGAGCGTTTTGAACAGTATGTGTTTGGATACTCGATTCTCTCGCCCTTGATAGACGACGAGGAGATCTCCGACATCCGTGTGGTTGGATATGACAATGTGAGGGTGAAGCGGCTGGGAAAAAGGATGGATGCGGGAGTGCAGTTTACCTCTGAAAAAGAGTATCGGCAGTTTGTGGATTATGTGGCGACAAAAAATCAGGTGAATATTTCCAACATGAACGCAATCCAGCGCTTTACGGACAATGAGAGCCATTCGGATTTCATCCTGCGGTTTACGGTGTCCATGCCCCTGGTCAACACCTTTGGAGAACCCTATCTGTGTATCCGCAAGGTGCCGAAAAACTTTCCACAGCTCTTGAAACTGGTGGAAAGGGGGATGATGGACCGGGAGACGGCGGAACTTCTGGCGCTGCGGTTCCGAAGCGGTTCCACACTGATCTGCGGGGGCAATTCCTCGGGAAAGACCACGCTTCTGAACGCGCTGAAGGAAACCCTTCCGGACAATATGGCGGCGCTTGTCGTCCAGCAGGCGGACGAGTTAACGACCAGGTATCACCCGGATATGATGTTTCTGCACTCCCTGCCTGGGACGGGGGAGAGCCAGGTGAGTTACGACCTCCGGGATATCAGTATCGCCGGGCTGACCATGGACGTGGATTACTTTATCATCGGGGAGGTAAAGGGAGCGGAGGCCATGTATCTGCTGAATGCGGCGTGTACCGGGCAGCTCTGCGCCGCCACCGTGCACGCGCCGTCGGCGGACAAGGCGCTGGACAAGCTGGTGGACTATTGTCTGTATGAGAGCAAATACAACCGGGAGGAACTGATGAAAATGATGGACTGTTTTCAGACGATCGTCTTTATGGAGCGCTACAGGGTAAAACAGATTTTTTATTGTACCGGCTGGGATCCGGAGGAAAAAAATCTGAGGTATGAAAGGATTTTATAGGGAGGTGATGGTGTGCGGATATGGCGGTTGGTTCTGTTTTTGATGCTCTGGGCGGCTTTCCTGCTGTTGTTTTACCGCTTTCAGAAACTCAGTCTTCTGGAAAAACTGTTCCAGAAGACCCGGATGGGGATGGAGGAAGCCGCGAGGCGGCGGCTGATTTCTTCCAGGGTCAATCTGCAGCAGCTTCAGGATAACGGGGGGCTTTGGTTCTGGCTGGAGAAACAGCTTCGTTACAGCGGCCTCAAGAGAAGATTCCCCATGCTTGGAGCGGAGGGCTTTGTCCTGATCAATGTTATAGCGGGGGCTGCGGTCTTCCTGATCTTCTGCGTGACGGTAGGTTTTTGGGGCGGGATTCTGGCGGCGGGCGTTTTGTGGATGGCGGAATTTCTGCTTCTCACCTTTGGAAAGGCTGCAGAGATGCGCGCGGTAAACGATAACCTGATGAAGTTCTTGGACTTTTTAGGAAACTACAGTGTGACGGCGGGAGACGTCATTGGGATTTTCGGGCAGATTGGAAAATACATGGAAGAACCGATACGGAGCGTCCTGGAAGAGTGCAGCGTGGAAGCGCAGACCACGGGAGACATGGGAATGGCGTTTCTCTCCATGGCGGACAAGATAGAGCATCCTCAGTTTAAGGAACTGGTTCGGAACATTGAGGTGAGCAGCCGGTACAGCGCGGATTTTGCAGCGCTGGTAGCATTCAGCAGGCGTAGCATGCGGGAATATATGAAGAACGGCAGGGAGCGGAAAAGCCTGCTTAGGGAGGCGGGAATCAATCTCCTTTTGCTGCTGGGAATGTCAATTTTTGCCCTGGTGACGGTGGATGGACTTCTGGAGGCGTCAATCTGGGAAATTCTGTTTACAACCTGGCCGGGGAAAATTGCCTTGGGTGTCGTAGCGGTCATTCTGTTTCTCTTTGGAGTGCAGATTTACAAACTGGAGGGATGAGGTATGCAGGAGTATTTTTTGGAAAAGGGAATCACGGTCATGCCTGCGGTGACGGCGGCGATAATGTTTCTGCTGGTGTTTGCCATGGGGATGTCGGGAATCGCAGGGATCCGGCAGATGAAAAACGGTTTTCGGCTGGCGGCGGAAAGGATTGCAGGAAGGAGCAGGGACAGGCCCTGGTATGAAAGGTGGAATGTATGGCTGAGCAAAAACGGCGCGGCGTATCACTTTGGAAAGTGGATCGGTCCGCTGAGTTTTCTGTTGATCCGGCTGGGAATTTCCCTGACAGGGCTGACGGCGTTCTCGGCGGCGTCTCCAAAATACGGCGTTGCTGCCGCTCTGGGGCTGTATTACCTGCCGGTCCTGTTGACTTTATATATGAATAAACAGGATAACTTGAAAATGCTTCCGGAACTGAAGCATCTGTACCACTCACTGGAAATTCAGACAAGGTCGGGGGTGTACGTCACGGACGCGCTGGCGGAGGTATATGGAAGCGTAAGGGGAAAAAGATTGAAACAGGCCCTGCTGGAACTGGCGGGGGATATCGTGATGCGGGCGGATTTTGGGGAGGCATTGGAACGATTTGAGAAAAAATTTGACAACCGTTATATCGATTCCCTGTGCATGATCCTCCTGCAGGCGACGGAGTCCGGGCAGTCCGTGGATCTGCTCAGCGATTTGTCGGAGCAGATCAAGGATATGGAGGCGGCGGTCATGATGCAAAAGAAGGAGGCGTTGGACCGAAGCGTTACCTTTTATCAGCTGGGTATTCTGGCGGCGATCATGGGGATCGTGCTTTACGCCTGTGTGATTCAGATGTTTTCAGCTGCGACAAATTTTTGAGAAGCATTTGGGATAAGTTTGCAAAAACAGTATAAAGAAGGAGGAGTTACTATGATGGGAGAAAAGGGAAAAGGAAATGTGGTGAAAGGGATCCTCTCCGGCGGGAAAGGCCGTATGAGCCTTCAGGAAAGTCTGGGCGCGGTCCGGGAAAGAGCGGACAGGGCATGGATTGGAATCCGGTATTTTTCGGGAAAGGAAGATGAGGGGATCGATGGGATACTTGTCACAGTCGGGCTTTGCATTATCGCGCTGCTGCTCTGCCTGACCATGAAAGACAGCCTCTCAAAATTTATTGAATCCATCGTGGAGTCCATGACCAAGGAGGCCGGAAATATCTTGTCCGGTACCAGAAAATGATTTAGGAGGCAGACCGCATTGAGACTGAAAAGGGGAAGAAGAGCGGCTGAAGAAAAGAACGCCGGGCAGGAGGGAAACATAGGCGACCTCCTGTCCGTGGGTTTCTGCATCTTGGCCATGCTTGCAATCATGATGTCATTTATGGACTGCATGACGTTGATCGGACGGAAAACAGCCGCCGGACAGATCGCCAGGAACTATATTCTGCGGATGGAGACGGTTGGATATCTGACACAGAAGGAGGAAGAATCCCTGCGGGAAGAACTAAGCCGGAATGGCATTACGAACATTGACCTCACGGGGACGACGAGGGAGCAGACCGTCTATGGGTCCCCGGTCACACTGCGGATCCGGGGAAAGATTGGAGGGGAATATGACTTTGAGGAACTCAGGGAATCCACGGCGAAAAACTGACGGCTGCTCGGATGTGGGACAAGTCGGGTTAGGCGTTGGGCTGTTCTTCCTTCTCTTCCTGGCGGTATTGCTGGTCAGCCAGTTTCAGCTGGAACAGGTCAGGGCTTCGGATGGATACCTGCAGGATGCGCTTGCCGCTTCGGGCCTGGCGTCCGCGCTTGTGGACATCCAGGAGTATGGGAAAACCCATGCGGTCAGAATCGCGGACAGTCAGGCGGCATACGAGCAGTATTGTAAATCTCTCCGCGCGAATCTCGGATTGGATGAAAGCTGGGAGTGCGCAAATCGGCGTCTGATATCGGGAAAGGTCACTGTGGAGGCTTATGTGATCTACAATGTGCAGGACGGCCAGGTGACTTGCTGCAGCATGGAGGGGGATCGGGTGAAAACAACGGCGGGGTTATTGGGGGCAGTGTACGCTCCCAATGGCCAGCTGATCGAGCATACCGGGATTTACAGCGAGATCAGTTATCCGATGAAGGGACTGTTTGGGTGGACGGTTCAGGCAAGAAAGGGAAAACTGGTTGACATTGTCGGGGAAGATTAGGGAAAAGAAGGGAAAGAAGGGAAAAGAAGGGAAAGAAAGGGAAAAGAAGGGGAAAAGGGAAAAGAAGGGGAAAAGGGAAAAGAAGGGAAAGAAAGGGAAAAGAAGGGAAAGAAAGGGAAAAGAAGGGGAGGAAAGGGAAAGAAGGGAAAGAAGGGAAAGAAGGGAAAGAAGGGGAGGAAAGAAGGGAAGAAAGGGAAAGAAGAGAAAGAAGGGGGAGGAAAGAAAGAGAAAAGAAAGGAAAGAGAAAAGAAGGGGAAAAGAAAGCGAGGAGGTTTTTACTTTGGGAAAAGAAAAAAGAAAGACGCGCGGGCAGCGGTCTGGGAAATTGTGGACGGGGGCAATTTTAGCGGCCTTTACAGCGGCGGCAGCAGTTTATATCTCCATGCTGCAGATGGAAAAAAATGTGTTGGAAGGCTATGAAAAGACGGAAGTTTATCTGGCGGCATGCGAGATTCCGGCGGGACAGGTGATCCGGGAAGAAAATATAGAAACCTATATTCGGGAAGTGCAGATGGACACGGAGCTGGTTCCGGAAACCGCGCTGACAAGTCCGGAACAGGTGCTCGGCATGACTGTGCCAATTGGAATTGACAGCGGATCCCTGCTGACAATGGGGATGTTTCAGGAGATGGATGAACTGCTGGCCGGCATGGAACATCCGGTGGTGGCGGGATTCCGCGCGGATGATCTGTTTCAGGTGGTGGGTGGCGTGCTCCGGGCGGGAGACCGGATTCACATCTACAGCTCCGAGGAAGAGGAGGGAACCTTTTTGGTTTGGGAGGATGTGTATGTGCAGCAGGTTTTTGACTCCGGCGGAAATGTGATCGAAAGCGACGACAAGACGACTGCGGCCCAGAGAGTCAATATCTATCTGGACAAAGACGAAGTGGAACGGTTTTATACCGGGCTGGAAAAGGGAAGCCTTCGTGTAGTCAGGGATTGGAAATAGGAGGCGGTTATGGACGGAATGAAAGGTTATCGGCTCATTTTGTTTCTGCTGGCGGGGATTTTGGCGTATGGGGCATTATGTTGTAAAGCGGAAGCGATTGGTTTTTATGAAAATCCGTACATTGTTATGTCGCCGGACGGACAGGCATGGACTGTCCCTGAAGAACTGCCTTTTCCGGCGGACAGGACAGATTTGAATGCCCAGGCGTGCTGGTATCCATCCGGAGAAGAATTTATCACGGGAGTGGAATCCTCCCTCTCGCAGCTGGAAGAAGGAGAACACTATTATCGTTATGATCGAAAGGGACTTGTGCCGATCAAAAAATGGCAGGTCGCGCTTCGGGCCGCAAGGTGTATTCATGCGGATTCTCTTTATTTTCATGGAAAAAAATATAGCGGTATCATATGCCGCAGAAATTACTATTCGGGATGGAACGCATGGTGCGCGGATTGTGGGGAACTGCTGGACTCCGGACTGATTTATATGAGCCGGGAGAAGATACGTCTCCTGGAAGAGATCGACTTGGACCTGGACTATTATTATGAATGTCCTGCCTGCGGAAATTTGGAGCAGGGCCGTCCCGTCAATCATAGATGTAAGGAGATTTCCGCAAACAGATATCAGGTAGTATACCGCGCCAATGCCGGCGACGCGTTAGGTTATATGCATCCGGGATTTTACATGTATAACAACGCGGACATGTTTGAGGGGGTACCTGTCACGCCGGCCAAGACGCTCAGCGCAAACGTTTATACTCGAACAGGGTATCGTTTTATCGGTTGGAATACGGATCCTCAGGGCAAGGGCGATCATTTTGAAGACGGGCAGGAAATTTTCAACCTGACAACAGAAAATTATGACCCGGAAGGCGGAAAGGGAATCGTTACACTGTACGCCCAGTGGGAAAAAATATCCGGAACCCTGGCAGTAGATCCTGGAAAGGGACGCTTTCAAGGAAAGGCCGGCATCTCTGAGCTGAAAGCAAAGTATGGGGAGGAACTGCGGATATCGTCCGGTGACGTTGAGCCGCCTGCAGGGGCCTTGGTGCAGTTTGAAACATTTGGCGGAAACGCGATCCCGCCGGTCCGGGGAGGGTGCAGATTCCTCGGTTGGAAGCTGGAACAGCCGTCCAGGGGGATATTGCAGGGAGAGCTTTATCAATATCTGGGGGAAAACGGCGGTCGGGACAAAGTATCTGCGCTGTACCAGGAGGAAGGTATCAAGCTGCCGATGCCAGTGAGGCAGGGCTTCAGTTTTGGAGGATGGTATAAGGATCCGGAATGCAGGACTCCGGCGGGAGGTGCGGGAGATCTGTTTGTGTCGGAAGAGGACGTCACCCTCTATGCCTGCTGGGTGGAACTTGTGCTGGATGCGAAACTGAATCTGAAGGATCATGCCGGCAGGGGCGCTGTGGATTTGCAGTGGTTTCAGCCGGACGGGAACAGGAAGGTTTATCTCTTGTATCAAATGCGGGAAGGGGGTGCGTATCAAAAGATTTATGATGCGGCGGGGGAGGCGGAGGCCCCGGAACCTGTAAGTTATGATTATTCCGGAAAGGAGGAGATATATAAGGTGCCTCATTCCGGCTTTTATGAGTTGGAAACATTCGGCGCTCAGGGACAGTCTTATGCGTCTTTTAAAGGGGGAAAAGGGGGCAGTGCAGCCGGAAAATTTTATCTGGAAGAGGGAGATTCCCTGACGGTCCGCATTGGAGGACGGCAGGAATACGGCGTTGGAGGAGACGGACAGGGATACGGAAACGGAGGGGGAAGAACGGAGATTGTCTCCAAAAAACTGGGAACGCTTCTTGTCGCCGGGGGCGGCGGGGGAGCCTCGCCTGGCGGGAACGGCGGCGCGGGAGGCATGGAAAACGGTCTCTGGAAGGAGGGCGGAGGAAAAGGTCAGGATGGCAGCGGAGGGGGCGGAGGAGGCTTCCTGGGCGGTCTTGCCGGAGAACGACAGGAACACAGGCATGATGGCTCATGCCTGCACCATCATATAGGAGATGAAAAGAATGGCGGAAAATGTTATACGAGGAAGGAGATTGAGAAATCCTGCAACATATATGTTGTCGGACCGTCGAGATCAGGGATGACGGAGAATTGCATGCATTGTCTGACAAGCGGAAGGAACGGATATAATTCTCTGCGTCTGTACTGTTGGTCGCTGTACCATGAAAGCTGCGGGCAGCAGCCGGATTTCGGGTCCAACGGCTGGTGGGTCTGTGAGACCTGCGGTTACAGAGGATTTTGGTACGGTTCCGGATCAAACCGTCCACAGGCTTCAAGCCACAAATATGTGAACGTGGCTTATCTCTTGAATTGTGACAGGAAATATGATTGCGAGGGAAAGGCTGCGGACAGATATTTCCCGTCCTATGGGGGGAGCAGTTATATTAAGAAAGAAGCTGCATGCAGTTATGAGCAGCGGGCCGGAATTCGGGAAGGCAACGGTTTTGCGCGGATTCGACCGATCAATACGGGATTCCTGGAGGAAACGGAACTCTGTGGAGCGTCGGCACCGGATCTCAGGCCTCCCGCTAAAATTGAAGAAAGGACAATCCAAAAGAAAGCGGAGGGAAACGGCCGGATCGAGATTCAGTTTTCCGCTCCGCAGGACGAAGGTACCTTATATTATCATCAAGTCATGAGTTATCCCATTGGATCTGAGAAGATGCTTTCTGCCTCTAACGTCACATGTACGGAGGTTGTCACGGGCGTTGCCGGATATTATTATCGTATGGATGACAGGGAAGAATGCGTGCTGACAGAGGAAAACGCGGACAACCGAGAAAATCTTTTGCGTGAACCCGTTCTTTTGGTCCGACTGCGGGAGAAGACAAGTTTTCTTCACATAGCGGCTGTGGATCGGGCCGGAAACGTGGGAGCGTGCGTGACTGTCAAAATATCGGAGGATGATCCGGAAACAGAGTGGAAATTGTCCACCGGACAGATGGAAGCGTGCGGTTCCTGGGAGGGGACGGACTATGGGAGCGTGCTGCCGGTCGACGGGAAAACCTATTATGTAAAAGCAGATGGAAACACTCCCTTTTTATTGCAGTACAGCGGAATGATGGATGGAAAGCCGAGGGCGGATTATCAGATCGACAGGGCTGTTTTTAACTTTTCTATAATGGAAGACAATGTAAAAGGACAGTATGCGGTGCTGCTTCCATCTGGAAATTTTGAAGAAGAGGAGACGACGGACGCGGGCCAATGGGGAAGAATAACGCAAGGAAAAGATCTTCTGGAGGCTTCCCTGTACGGAAAGGGTTTCAGAACGGAGAGGGGCCGGAAACTGGAAATCTGTCAGAGCTTTACCCTGGATCGGAAATATCATGGAAGAAGCCTGACCCTGACTCCGTCCATCGGCGCGGCCAATGGAAATCATATCGTTTCTTCTGATGAAGAGGAGGATAAGGGACATGGCATTATCCTGATTGGCGACGGGGAGCCGCCGGAAATCCATGGATTGGATTTGATGGACCAGAAGCTGATAGACAGGGAAAAAGACGGGGAATTGAAATTGGATTTATGGGCGGAAGACGATCTGAGCGGTGTGAGCAGCTTCAGCGCTACCTTGCTTAACCTGGATAACTATGGGGAAATTACATATTACCCAGGGGAGGACGGACACATTCACATTGTCCTGTCGGATGATTTGCCCATGTTCAGCGGAGATTTGAATCTGACGGTCCGCGCAAAGGATGGGGTTGGCAATGAGACAGTCTTGGAAAAAGGGGCTACGGAGTTTGGCCTTCGCGCTGAGATCGTAAAAATACTGCCGCCGCATACGCCGGAATTTAAGAGAGGGGAGTCCGGTGTGCTGAAGGTGACTGCCTGGGGATATGCGGACAGGCTGGAAATCAGTTTCCCCGATGAGTTTGTCGCGGAGGATCCGTCACTGAATTATGTATTTACATATGACGTTCCTGTAGAAAAGCAGGAGGAAGCAATCCCTTTTATGGTTCCTTTATATCTGCAGGACAGCAGAGAATACTCCGTCACTGTAAGGGCCTACAAAGGGGACAGGCTTTTGGAACGGCATCCGGCGTTCTGTACCCTGAGCGTTAATGATACGGTGTTAAACGAGCTTCGCACCCGGCTCAGGTAGGAGGTTTTCGGCAGACAGGGGAAAGAGGTGAATGAGAATCGGGGGAAAAAATTTCGTGCAGTGTGTGTTGGTTTTGTTCTTTGCGGCGGCGCTCGGCCATGCCGCCGCAATGGACAGAAAGTATCAAAGGGTGAGGCGCGGTATCTGGCTGTGGACCGGCGCTGCGGCGGCGTTCCTGTTTGTCGTCAGGGCGGATGAGAGGCTGGAGGAATATTCGGGCGCGATCCCGGGGATCCTATGTTTTATTTTGCTGCAGTTTACATTGTTTGCTAAACTGTATGGCCTGGCCGACTGTTTTGCGTTTTCCTGCTGCGGTATTTTTATAGGGGCGTTCGGGGGCGGCCTGCGGGAGTGCCTTCTCCATATGCTTCTCAGCACGGGTATTTTAGGCACCGTGCAATTCTGCAGGGGAAATGTGAACCGGTCTGGAAATCTAAAGGAACCGAAAGCGTTCATTCCTTACATTGCCGTAGCCCTGCCGGTTATAGTCCTGTGGCTGGCCCGGCGTGAATTGGGAGTAACATTCTGAAGGGGACTTTAATCGCGCGGGAGAGCAGAAGAGAAATCGGACGGAATTAGGAAAACTTAAGAATTTGTTCTCTTGAGAAAAAACACGAAATATCGTATATTTGTAGCAAAGAATGAGTCGATGGGCAGATCGGAGGTTGAGAGGATGACGAGAGCTGAGATTCTGAAACATGAGATTTTAAGGCAGTACCGCAGTGTGAGGGCCTTCGCGCTGGATATGGAAATCCCATACAGCACGCTTGTGACGGCACTGGAGAGAGGGATAGAGGGAATGGCGTATGACACTGTGATCCGGATCTGCGATAAGCTCTGCCTGAACCCGGTGGATTTCAGTTCATTGGAGAGAGGGGCCTATCTGGGGAATAAGCTTCTGGAGAACCGGGTTATGCAGAAATATCTGAAGCTGAATGAAGAGGGCAGGGCAAAAATTCTGGATCTGATGGACGATTTTGCCCAGATGGATAAATATAAATGCAGCGCTCCTAAAAAAGCAAAATAGACAGGGAATGTCCATTGCCGGAGAACTCCGGGCAGGGATCCGAGTTGGGACGGGACACAAAAAAGGCTTCTTCAGGAGATCGGAGAAGCCTTTTCTAACAGTAGAAGTTGAACATCATGCCGCTGTAATTGCTGGTGTTGTAGGGGCTGACGAAATTGTGCCCCGGGTTCTTGTAGGCGACGATCGTCTTATCTACATAATCCATAGGATTCAAAGAAATCTGATCGCTCTTTTTTAACAGCGACTGGGTGAAATTCTTTAGGTAGTCGAAGGAACCGCCGCTGTCCTGGGTCTGTTGGGCCGCCCGCCTGAGCAGATCGGCGTCAATGGAGATCGTACCCTCATCGGAGAGGTTCAGGCCGATGGACTCCATTTCGTTGCTGTATTTTCCGGCGATGTTTTTCATTTCCCGGAGAAGCGCCTTGCTGCGGGACTGCGTTTCCAGGTAGGAGGAGGCGGCTTTGATGAAATCGTTGTAGCCTCCGATCAGATGCCGGATATTGTCAGTCATGGATTCCACGTCGTTTTTCAGACCGATGGTTGCCGGACTGCCTTCAGGACTCAGGGCCTTGAGCTCTACTTCGAACAACTTTCCGACGGTAAAATGATTGGCGGAAGCGGTGCGTTCCTCGCCGTTGATCTTAAAGGCGGCGTCTGCAGCTTCCCGGGAGGTATAGTTCAAACCGAAGTACTGCACGGTCCCCTTGGTCTTGCTGGTGCGTTCGTCGCTGACGGAGAAAATCTGATTCTTTCCGTCAGGGAGTCCGGAGGATTCGGAGGTCAGGCTGAGGGAAGTCCGCTGTTCCTCCTCCAGAACGGACGCCTTGATCCCGATGGAAGAGTTGTTGATCAGCTTTGCCAGCCGCTCCTGAACTTCCCGGTTGGTCTCTCCCTCCCCTATAGAGAACTGGAACTCATAGTTCATATTGTTGATGGAGATGTCGAAAGAATACGTGTCGGGCTTTAAGGCGACAACGCCTTCCGGCAGGAACAATCCCATATTTTCCTGGGAAGTGGCCAGGTTTTCTACCTCGATGGAAAACCCTTCCGGCGTTCCCGAAGGAAGATCTTCGCCGATAAAGTTGGCGGACACTATGTCGGGGGCGCTGGAATAGGCGCTTTTCTTTTGAAGGGATTCCGATCCCTCCAGCCCGCCCAGCCAGGCGATGGTGTTGTGCAGTTCCCGGGCGCTTTCTTTCAGATTTACGGCATAACTCTGTACGTCCCTGCTTGTCGTAGGAAGATACCAGGGGGCTTCTTTATTTAATTTGACAATGGAATTGTAGACGCTGCGAAGTTCACTCTTTTTATGAGTGTCATAGCGGGTCAGAGATTTCGGGGTATATGTGGTCAGATAGTTATTATATACCGTATTCAATACAGAACTCATTGTCACGCCTCCTTTCTTCCTTGAAATTCTGGTGACAAGCAGATAGTTGGGGACGCCAATATCCATTTGGCGTCAAAAAATACCATCCCACTTTTATGCGTACATCATAGCATATTTTCTTAGGAGATTCAATAGCTTTCAAAAGAAATTTTAAGAAAAAATTGAACAAAAATTCTTTCCCGGCCGCCCGAAGTTTCGGCGGAAATTCCCGAGGCGGCGCGAAATGTAAAAAAGAGTTGACGCGGGAGCGTTTCTGTGTTATAGTGACTAGGCGAGATGAATTTTGGCTCTTTTTTTTTGACTTAAAATATCGTTGATGAAGAATACGTGGAGGTAGAGAAAATGCGTACAAAAATCACTTTGGCATGCACCGAGTGCAAGCAGCGTAACTACAATACGACTAAGGATAAGAAGACTCATCCCGACAGGATGGAGATCAAGAAGTACTGCAGATTCTGCAGAACGCATACGCTTCACAAGGAAACCAAGTAAAAGCGCTCTATTTCATTAAGGAGGTCATAGATGGGAGATCCCGCAGAAAAGCAGGCTAAGCCCAGCTTCTTTAAAGGGCTGCAGTCTGAATTTAAGAAAATCACATGGCCTGACAGACAATCTGCGCTGAAGCAGTCCGCAGCGGTGGTGGGCGTCACGATCGTGCTGGGACTTATTATCGCCATATTGGACTATGTAGTGAAATATGGAGTAAATTTCTTGACATCATTATAGAGCGGGGGAGATTGTATGGCAGACGCGAAGTGGTATGTGGTTCATACCTATTCTGGGTATGAGAATAAGGTCAAGGCCAATATTGAGAAGACGATTGAGAACAATCCTCAGCTTGCCGAACAGATCCTGGAGGTCAGGGTTCCCCTGGAGGACGTGGTCGAGGTGAAGAACGGCGTGAAGAAGACCGTTCAGAAAAAACTGTTCCCGGGGTATGTGCTTCTCAACATGGATATGAACGATGATTCCTGGTACGTCGTACGGAACACCAGGGGCGTGACGGGTTTTGTAGGGCCGGGAAGCAAACCGGTTCCGCTCACGGACGCGGAGATCAAGTCGCTGGGGATCCTGGCAAAGACGGAAAATATCTCCATCGATTTTGCCGAAGGGGATACCATTGCAGTGGTGGCCGGGGTATGGAAGGATACCGTCGGCGTTGTGCAGAAACTGGATATGGGGAAGCAGACGGCTACGATCAACGTCGAACTCTTTGGCAGGGAGACGCCTGTGGAGATCAGTTTCGCGGAAGTGAGGAAAATGTATTAAGGATATTTTTCAGGGCTTGCCCTGTAAAATATAGAGTGGGAGCAGGAACGATTTTTTCTGTGCCCTGCGCCGAGTTACCACATTATAGGAGGTGCCAATATGGCAAAAAAAGTAGAAGGATACATTAAGTTACAGATTCCTGCCGGCAAGGCAACACCGGCTCCCCCGGTCGGACCTGCACTGGGTCAGCATGGTGTGAACATTGTTGAATTCACAAAGCAGTTCAACGCAAGGACGGCGGACAAGGGAGACGTGATCATCCCTGTAGTCATCACTGTTTATGCAGACAGAAGCTTCAGCTTTGTTACGAAGACTCCCCCTGCAGCAGTTCTGCTCAAAAAGGCGTGCAACATCAAGTCCGGTTCGGGCGTTCCGAATAAGACCAAGGTTGCATCTATTTCCAAGGCAAAGCTTCAGGAAATCGCTGAGCTCAAGATGCCTGATCTGAATGCGGCAAGCCTGGAGGCTGCCATGAGCATGATCGCGGGTACCGCGCGCAGCATGGGTATTACTGTTGAAGATTAACTGTTAAATTTTGGGAGACAATGAATATTGTCGTTGGAACCTATATGGAGGAAGAAGAATGAAGCATGGTAAGAAATATGTGGAGGCCGCAAAGCTGGTTGACCGCGCGGCGCTCTATGAGCCTAATGAAGCGATTGCCCTTGTGAAGAAGACCGCAGTTGCAAAATTTGACGAGACGATTGAAGCCCATATCCGTACCGGATGTGACGGACGTCACGCCGAGCAGCAGATTCGTGGCGCTGTTGTACTTCCCCACGGAACCGGTAAAACCGTGAGAGTGCTGGTTTTCGCAAAGGGAGACAAAGTGAACGAGGCGGAAGCTGCGGGAGCGGATTATGTGGGAGGCGACGAGTTGATCCCGAAGATCCAGAACGACGGCTGGCTGGATTTTGACGTAGTAGTGGCAACCCCTGATATGATGGGCGTTGTAGGACGTCTTGGTAAGGTCCTTGGACCTAAGGGCCTCATGCCCAACCCCAAGGCAGGCACCGTGACCATGGACGTGGCGAAGGCTGTTGCCGATATCAAGGCCGGTAAGATTGAGTACAGACTGGACAAGACAAACATTGTGCACGTTCCTGTTGGAAAGGCTTCCTTTACCGAGGAGGCTCTGCAGGAGAACTTTAACGCTCTGATGGACGCCATTGTAAAGGCTAAGCCCAGCGCTCTGAAGGGCCAGTACCTCAGAAGCATCACTCTGACCAGCACCATGGGCCCCGGAGTGAAGGTTAACGTTGCAAAGTATTAATGGTATTTCTCAATACGGATGAAAACCGGCCGCCTGACGAAGTGATTCGCGAGGCGGCCGGTTTCTCTGTGATGCCCATGGCTGTCGGCCGGGACCTGCCAGGCGGTCGTCAGGGAATGTTTTTTGACAACGAGTATTGACAAAGGGAAAATATTGTGTTAATCTACCCATTGTTCTTAGATCATGCCGAAGACAGTAGGTCTCTGGAACCGCATGGCGGGATCCGGACATAAGCAGACAAACGCCTACCGAGGAGAGTGAGCGATTCGAAATCACAAGCCTTCCTGTCTTCACGGGAAGGTTTTTTTACGGATAAACTCCTTTCGGCAGAAAAATCAAAAAGGAGGTTAAAAGATGGCTAAAGTTGAATTGAAGCAGCCCATTGTGGAAGAAATTTCCGCAAATCTCAAGGATGCACAGTCTGTTGTTCTGGTCGACTATCGTGGACTTACCGTTGAACAGGATACCGAGCTTCGCAAAACGCTTCGTGAAGCAGGCATTACTTACAAGGTATATAAGAACACTCTGATGGCTCGGGCGTTTAAGGGTACTGCTTTCGAAGCGCTTGCCCCTTATCTCGAGGGACCCAGCGCGGCGGCGTTTTCTTCAGATGATGCGACCGCACCCGCAAGAGTGCTCGCTGAGTTTGCCAAGAAGGCGGAAAAACTGGAAATCAAGGCCGGCATCGTAGAAGGAACTCTTTACGACGCGAAGGGAATGAACGCGATCGCAAGCATTCCTTCCAGAGAAGTGCTTATTTCCAGACTGCTTGGCAGTATGCAGAGCCCTGTCGCCAACTTTGCCCGCGTGCTGAATCAGATCGCGGAAAAACAAGGCGCGGCAGAATAATCCGATTGGGATCGTAACAAGAAGGCCGGCTGCTCTGCCGGCGGAAACGAAACAAACGAAATCAGAAAATGGAGGAAAAAGAAATGGCTAAGATGACAGCTCAGGAAATGATCGATGCGATCAAAGAGATGACTGTATTGGAACTGAATGAACTGGTAAAGGCTTGCGAGGAGGAGTTCGGCGTATCCGCAGCGGCAGGCGTTGTCGTTGCAGCTGCAGGTGCCGGCGCAGGCGCAGCAGCAGAGGAAGAGAAGACCGAGTTCAACGTAGAGCTGACCGAAGTTGGCGCTGAGAAGGTTAAGGTTATCAAGGTTGTTCGTGAGATCACCGGCCTTGGCCTGAAAGAAGCAAAGGATCTGGTTGACGGCGCTCCTAAGATGGTTAAGGAAGGCGCTACCAAGGAAGAGTCCGAGGACATCAAGAAGAAGCTCGAGGAAGTTGGCGCTAAGGTTACTGTAAAGTAATTTGGGCGTGACAGTTTAACCGTCCCCACGGCCGGGGGAAGCTTCGCGGCGACGCGAGAAGCTTTTGACCGGGCCGAGAGAGGGATCGGAATCATACAATCAGGACAAAAAGGCTCCGTGGCTGCACGGAGCTCTTTTGTTCGATTTATATTTCCCAGTTCAGCGCCCGCCATTCGCAAAGCCGCGCCTGGGGCGCTCTCCGCTGCTTCGCAGCTGTCTTTGCTCATGGGCTGGCGCTGCCGTCCCTGGGGTCCCCAGTTCAGCGCCCGCCATTCGCAAAGCCGCGCCTGGGGCGCTCTCCGTCGCTTCGCGACTATCTTTGCTCATGGAATGGCGTTCCCTCAGCCGCTCGTGTTCGGCAAAAATTTGTGCGAGCACAATTTTTGCCCGAACCACGGCGGCTGGCTGAACTGGTGAAAAAAGTTCTTGACCATTTATTCCCATTGTGTTATTATGGAAAATGCATCATTGTGGCGAGGTAGGGCTTTTTGCGCTTAATTTTCGCCGTGATTGCGCTAAAATGCCCGGGAAAACAGGCATTATGTAGGCATGATATCAGAAAGAACGGGGTGAAGTGTCAATGGAAAAAAACAGAATACGTCCAATTGCCGGTTCCAAGGTTATGCGTATGAGTTATTCGAGACGAGAAGAAACGCTGGAGATGCCCAACCTGATCGAAGTCCAGATGGATTCCTATCAGTGGTTTTTAAATGAAGGTCTGAAAGAGGCTTTCAACGACATCTCTCCTATCGTAGATTACGGCGGATCCATGAGTCTCGAATTTGTGGATTTCAAACTGTGCACAGACGACGTAAAGTACTCTATTGAAGAGTGCAAGGAGAGGGATGCGAACTATGCGGCTCCGCTGAAGGTAAAGTTCCGCCTCTATATCAACAAGGAAAAGCCCGAGATCGTGGAGCATGAGATCTTCATGGGCGATCTTCCGCTTATGACCGCCACCGGCACCTTTATCATCAACGGTGCAGAGCGTGTCATCGTCAGCCAGTTGGTGCGTTCCCCCGGCATCTACTTTACGATCAGCCATGACAAGATCGGCAAGAGGCTTTTTTCCAGCCAGGTGATTCCGAACCGCGGCGCATGGCTGGAGTATGAGACGGACTCCAACGACGTCTTTTACGTGCGCGTTGACAGGAACCGCAAGGTTCCCATCACCGTGCTGCTTCGTGCGCTCGGAATTGGGAGTACGGAGGAAATCCTGGAAATCTTTGGCGACGAGCCCAAGATCCTCGCCAGCTTAGACAAGGACCCTGCGAAGAATTATGAGGAAGGCCTCCTGGAGCTGTATAAGAAGATCCGCCCCGGCGAGCCTTTGAGCGTGGAGAGCGCAGACAGCCTGATCAAGGCGATGTTCTTCGACCCCCGCCGCTACGACCTGGCGAAGGTTGGAAGATATAAGTTTAACAAGAAGCTGGCCTTCCGCAACAGGATTCGCCATCAGATTCTTGCGGAGGACGTTGTGGATCCTCTGACCGGAGAGATTCTCGCAAAGGCGGGGGACAAGGTTACCCCCGAGCTGGCGGATGAGATTCAGGATGCGGCGGTACCCAGCGTCCTGATCCAGACCGAGGAGAGGAACGTAAAGGTTCTCTCCAATATGATGGTGAATCTGGAACATTATGTGAACTGCAATCCCAGGGATTTCGGCATCCGTGAGAAGGTTTACTATCCCGTGCTGCGGGAGATCCTGGATAAGTTCGGAGAGGATCCGGATAAACTCAGCGAAGCGCTGCAGAAGAACGTCTCCGAGCTGGTTCCCAAGCATATCACCAAGGAGGATATCTTTGCCTCCATCAACTATAACATGCACCTGGAGTATGGCCTTGGAAAGGATGACGACATCGATCATCTTGGCAACAGGCGTATCCGCGCGGTGGGCGAGCTGCTGCAGAACCAGTATCGCATCGGCCTTTCCAGAATGGAGAGAGTGGTTCGCGAGCGCATGACCACCCACGACACGGAGGAGGTTTCCCTTCAGAACCTGATCAACATCAAACCTGTGACCGCTGCTGTCAAGGAGTTTTTCGGCTCCTCCCAGCTGTCCCAGTTCATGGATCAGAACAACCCTCTGGGCGAGCTGACTCATAAGAGGCGTCTGTCCGCCCTGGGACCCGGCGGTCTGTCCAGGGACCGCGCCGGATTTGAGGTCCGCGACGTGCATTACTCCCATTACGGGAGAATGTGCCCGATCGAGACCCCCGAGGGTCCCAACATCGGTCTGATCAACTCCCTTGCAAGCTATGCAAGGATCAATGAATATGGTTTTGTGGAGGCTCCTTACCGCAAGATCGATAAGAGCGACCCCTTAAATCCCCGTGTGACGGATGAAGTGATCTACATGACCGCCGACGAGGAGGACAACTATCATGTGGCGCAGGCGAACGAGGCGCTGGATGAGAACGGGCATTTCGTCAATAAGAAGGTGTCCGGCCGTTACCGCGAGGAGACCCAGGCATATCCCAGGGAGATGTTTGATTACATGGACGTCTCTCCCAAGATGGTGTTCTCCGTAGCTACCGCGCTGATCCCCTTCCTGGAGAACGACGACGCCAACCGTGCGCTGATGGGTTCCAACATGCAGCGTCAGGCGGTTCCCCTGCTCATTACCGAGGCGCCTGTGGTGGGCACCGGCATGGAAGTGAAAACCGCGGTGGACTCCGGCGTCTGCGTTGTCGCGCCGAAATCCGGTACGGTCAACTATGTGGATTCCGATACGATCCGGATGACTTACGACGAGGGGGGCAAGGAAGAGTTTCATCTCACGAAGTTTGCCCGCTCCAATCAGTCCAACTGTTACAATCAGAAGCCGATTGTGACGAAGGGCGACCATGTGGAGGCCGGCCAGGTAATAGCAGACGGTCCTTCTACTTCCATGGGCGAGCTGGCTCTGGGCAAGAACCCTCTGATCGGTTTTATGACCTGGGAGGGATACAATTACGAGGACGCGGTCCTGCTCTCCGAGAGACTGGTTCAGGAGGATGTGTACACTTCCGTACATATCGAGGAATATGAGGCGGAAGCAAGAGATACGAAGCTGGGACCGGAGGAGATTACCCGCGAGGTTCCCGGCGTGGGAGACGGCGCTTTGAAGGATCTGGATGAGAACGGCATCATCCGCATCGGCGCGGAAGTACGGGCCGGGGATATCCTGGTCGGCAAGGTTACTCCCAAGGGAGAGACGGAGCTCACAGCCGAGGAGCGTCTGCTCCGCGCCATCTTTGGCGAGAAGGCCAGAGAGGTCCGGGATACTTCCCTGAAGGTGCCCCATGGAGAATACGGAATCGTGGTGGACGCGAAGGTGTTCACCCGTGAGAACAGCGACGAGCTTGCGCCCGGCGTGAATCAGACCGTCCGCATTTATATTGCGCAGAAGAGAAAGATTTCCGTCGGAGATAAGATGGCGGGCCGTCATGGAAACAAGGGCGTGGTTTCCCGGGTGCTTCCCGTGGAGGATATGCCTTATCTGCCCAACGGGCGTCCCCTGGATATCGTGCTGAATCCCCTGGGCGTGCCTTCCCGTATGAATATCGGACAGGTGCTGGAGATTCACCTTTCCCTGGCCGCAAAGGCTCTGGGCTTTAATGTGGCGACGCCGGTATTTGACGGCGCGAATGAGCATGATATCATGGACACGCTGGATCTGGCCAATGATTACGTAAACCTTCCCTTTGACGCCAAGGAGGCGAAACAGTGGAAGGAGGAGGGCTGCACCACCAATGCGGCAGGCCAGGAATGGAAGGGAGAAACCTTTGAAAGCCGGCATACAAAAGAACTGTTGCCGGAGGTCATGAAGTATTTGTCCGATCACAGGGATCACAGGGAACTGTGGAAAGGCGTTCCGATCTCCAGGGACGGAAGAGTCCGTCTGAGGGATGGCCGCACCGGTGAGTTCTTCGACAATCCGGTAACGATCGGCTACATGCACTACCTGAAGCTTCACCACCTGGTGGACGATAAGATCCATGCCCGTTCCACCGGACCGTACTCCCTGGTGACGCAGCAGCCCCTGGGCGGTAAAGCGCAGTTCGGCGGCCAGCGTTTCGGAGAGATGGAGGTTTGGGCCCTGGAGGCCTACGGCGCGGCCTACACCCTGCAGGAGATCCTTACTGTGAAGTCTGACGACGTCGTAGGGCGTGTGAAGACCTATGAGGCCATCATCAAGGGAGACAATATCCCGCCCGCAGGCATTCCGGAATCCTTCAAGGTATTGCTGAAAGAGCTGCAGGCGCTGGGCCTGGATGTCAGGGTTCTGGATGAAGAAGGGCAGGAAGTCACGATCAAAGAGAATATTGACTACGGCGATACGGAGTTCCGCTACGATGACGACGACAGGAAGTATAACAATTACGATTCCAACTCGCTTCAGAAGATGGGTTATCAGACCCAGGAGTTTGGCGAGGACGGAGAGCTTGTCAGCGCTGAGAGTGAAAACGGCGGCGATTACTCCGAGGATTATGAGGACGACTACACGGAAGATTCCTACGAAGATAACGACGGCGATCTGTAAGCCGGACTGAAGATACTCGGAAGCCGAATAGTAGAAAGGGAGTGCCATAAATGCCAGAAACAATGAAGGAAAATAATCAGGCCATGACGTTCGACGCGATCAAGATCGGTCTGGCGTCACCGGATACCATCCGCAAGTGGTCCCACGGCGAGGTCACAAAGCCGGAGACCATCAATTACAGAACCTTAAAGCCGGAGAAGGACGGTTTGTTCTGTGAGAGGATCTTTGGACCCAGCAAGGACTGGGAGTGTCATTGCGGAAAATATAAGAAGATCCGCTATAAGGGCGTGGTCTGTGACCGCTGCGGGGTCGAAGTCACGAAGGCAAGCGTCCGCAGGGAGCGCATGGGTCATATCGAACTCGCCGCGCCCGTGTCCCACATTTGGTATTTCAAAGGTATTCCCAGCCGGATGGGGCTGATTCTTGATCTGTCCCCCAGAGTGCTGGAGAAGGTGTTGTATTTTGCGTCCTATATCGTTCTGGATCCCGGTGAGACAAATCTGGAGTACAAGCAGATCCTCTCCGAGAAGGAGTATCAGTCCGCCAGGGAGACCTGGGGCAATAAGTTCCGCGTGGGTATGGGGGCTGAGGCGATCAAGGAGCTTTTGGAGGCCATCGACATGGATAAGGAGTCCGAGGAGCTGAACGCGGCCCTTGCGGAGTCCACCGGCCAGAAGCGCGCCCGTATCGTCAAGAGGCTTGAAGTCGTGGAGGCTTTCCATGAGTCCCACAATAAGCCCTCCTGGATGATCATGGACGTGATCCCGGTAATTCCTCCTGATCTGCGCCCCATGGTGCAGCTGGACGGCGGCCGCTTTGCAACCTCTGACCTGAACGACCTCTACAGGAGGATCATCAACAGAAATAACCGTCTGAAGAGACTGCTGGAGCTGGGCGCGCCTGATATCATTGTGCGCAACGAGAAGAGAATGCTCCAGGAGGCTGTGGACGCCCTGATCGACAACGGCAGGCGTGGAAGACCTGTGACCGGCCCCGGAAACAGGGCGCTGAAGTCCCTGTCCGATATGCTGAAGGGTAAGTCCGGCCGTTTCCGCCAGAACCTTCTGGGCAAGCGCGTGGACTACTCCGGCCGTTCCGTTATCGTGGTGGGCCCCGAGCTGAAGATTTACCAGTGCGGTCTGCCCAAGGAGATGGCGATCGAGCTGTTTAAGCCCTTCGTGATGAAAGAGCTGGTGGCAAAGGGCATCAGCCAGAATATCAAGCATGCGAAGAAATTAGTGGAGAGGCTGGACACCCAGGTATGGGATGTGCTGGAAGAGGTGATCAAGGAGCATCCTGTGATGCTGAACCGTGCGCCGACACTGCACAGACTGGGCATCCAGGCATTTGAGCCGATCCTGGTGGAGGGCAAGGCCATCAAGCTGCATCCCCTGGTGTGTACCGCGTTCAACGCGGACTTCGACGGCGACCAGATGGCAGTGCATCTGCCCCTGTCCGTTGAGGCGCAGGCGGAGTGCCGGTTCCTGCTCCTGTCCACGAACAACCTGTTAAAGCCTTCCGACGGAGGCCCTGTGGCGGTGCCTTCCCAGGATATGGTGCTGGGAATCTATTACCTGACCCAGGAGCGCCCCGGCGCTAAGGGCGAGGGCAAGTTCTTCCACAATGTGAACGAGGCGATCCTGGCATACGAGAATCAGGTGATCACGCTGCACTCCCGCATCAAGGTCCGTGTGACAAAGGAGAATGCAGAGGGGGAGACGGTGACCGGCAACGTTGAGTCCACCCTGGGCCGTTTCCTCTTTAACGAGATCCTGCCGCAGGATCTGGGCTTTGTAGACAGAAGCCTGCCGGAGAATCTGTTCAGCCTGGAAGTGGATTTCCACGTCGATAAAAAGCAGCTGAAGAAGATCCTGGAAAAGGTCATCAACACCCATGGCGTCTCCAAGACGGCTGAGGTGTTGGACGACGTAAAGGCTATCGGATACAAGTATTCCACAAAGGCGGCCATGACCGTATCCATCTCCGATATGACGGTGCCGGCTCAAAAGCCGGAAATGCTGGCCCGGGCACAGGCTACCGTAGACCAGATCGCCATAAACTTCCGCCGAGGCTTGATTACCGAGGAAGAGAGATACAAGGAGACGGTGGATACCTGGAACAAGACCGATAAAGAGCTGACGGACGTATTGCTGTCCGGCCTGGATAAATACAACAATATTTATATGATGGCGGACTCCGGTGCCCGTGGTTCCAACCAGCAGATCAAGCAGCTGGCCGGCATGCGAGGCATGATGGCGGATACCACGGGAAGAACCATTGAGCTTCCCATCAAGTCCAACTTCCGTGAAGGACTGGACGTGCTGGAGTACTTCATGTCCGCCCATGGCGCCCGCAAAGGTTTGTCCGATACCGCTCTGCGTACCGCGGACTCCGGTTATCTGACGAGGCGTATGGTGGACGTATCCCAGGAGCTGTCCATCCGCGAGACGGACTGCAGCGTCGGCAGGGATGAGATCCCGGGCATATACGTCAGAACTTTTGCCGACGGGGATTCCCTGATCGAGGATCTGAAGGACCGTATCACCGGCAGATTTTCCTGCGAGGATATCTACGACAAAGACGGCAACCGGATCGTAAAGCATAATCATATGATTACGCCTTCCCGGGCCGCAAAGATTCTCAGCGTGGGCGTCGATCAGGACGGAAAGCCTATCGAGCAGGTGAAGATCAGGACCATTCTGACCTGCCGCTCTAAATTCGGTATCTGTGCAAAGTGCTACGGCGCGAACATGGCTACCGGCGAGGCGGTGCAGGTGGGCGAGGCAGTCGGCATCATCGCGGCGCAGTCCATCGGCGAACCCGGTACGCAGCTGACCATGAGAACCTTCCACACCGGCGGCGTGGCGGGCGATGACATCACCCAGGGTCTTCCCAGAGTCGAGGAACTTTTTGAGGCCCGTAAGCCCAAGGGACTTGCGATCATTGCCGAGTTCGGCGGCGTTGCAGAGATCCGTGATACCAAGAAGAAGCGCGAGATCGTGATTACCAATGAGGAGACCGGGGAGAGCAAGGCTTATCTGATCCCTTACGGTTCCCGCATCCGAGTGGAGGACGGCCAGAAACTGGAGGCCGGCGACGTATTGACCGAGGGAAGCGTGAACCCGCATGACCTCTTAAAGATCAAGGGGATCCGGGCGGTTCAGGATTACATGCTCCGGGAGGTACAGCGCGTGTACCGTCTGCAGGGCGTGGAGATTTCTGATAAGCATATTGAAGTCATCGTGCGTCAGATGCTGAAGAAGATCCGGATCGAGGACAGCGGCGACACAGGTTTCCTTCCCGGAACTCTGGTGGATGTGCTGGATTACGAGGATATGAATGAGGAGCTGATCAAGGAGGGCAAGACCCCCGCGGAAGGAAAGCGGGTGATCCTTGGAATTACGAAGGCGGCTCTGGCTACCAATTCCTTTATGTCCGCAGCATCCTTCCAGGAGACTACAAAAGTCTTGACCGAAGCCGCGATCAAGGGCAAGGTGGATCCTCTGATCGGTTTGAAGGAGAACGTGATCATCGGTAAGCTGATCCCTGTGGGAACAGGTATGAAGAGATATCAGACCACGATGCTCAGCACCGATAAACTGTCCGACAGCGACATGGTGATCGACATTGCCGACGGCGGAGAAGAAACTATAGAAGAAACTTTAGGAGAAACGCAGGAGGCGGAAACCCAGGAAACGGATATTGCGGAAACAGAAATGCAGGAAATCGCAGTATCGGAGACGGAAACCCTGGAGGCCGACGAGGCTGCGGCGGAAGAGAGCGATTCATAAAGAAAAGAGACGGCCGCCTGGAATGGGCGGCCGTTTTTGAATCCGGCCGTTTGGGACAGCGTCATTGAAAGTGCAGGGCGGCAGAAAACCTGTCGGGGCTGCCCTGTAAATGACGGGGACTGAATGGCAGCGGGTTTCAGGTTGAAACGGACCGGCGAGCCTGCCTGGATGAAAAGCGGACGCGGTTCAGCGACAGCCCGGAACGGGCGGGACCTGTCGGAACATGAAATGGAGGAGGGCTTTATGAAAGTATTTGTCACCGGTGTGAGAGGACAGCTGGGTTATGACGTGATGAGAGAGCTGGAAAAGAGGGGCATAGATGCGGTTGGCGTAGATATTCAGGAGATGGATATCACCGACGCGGCCAGCGTGGAGAAAGTGATAAAGTCAGCCGCTCCGGACGCGGTGATCCACTGCGCCGCCTACACGGCGGTGGACGCGGCGGAGGACAATGAGGAACTGTGCAGGAAGGTCAACGCCGACGGACCGCGGAACATCGCCCGGGTGTGCAGGGAGCTGGACATCAAAATGCTTCAGGTGAGCACGGATTACGTGTTCGACGGAGAGGGCGAACGCCCCTGGGAGCCGGATGACCCCTGCGGCCCCCGGAGCGTATACGGGCAGACCAAGTACGAGGGCGAGCTGGCGGTACAGGAGATTCTGGAAAAATACTTTATCGTGAGAATCGCCTGGGTGTTCGGCTTGAATGGAAAAAATTTCGTGAAGACCATGTTGAAGCTGGCGGAAACCCATGACAGCCTTACGGTGGTAAACGACCAGTTTGGATCCCCCACGTATACCTACGATCTCGCCGGGCTTCTTGTGGACATGATCCAGACCGAGAAGTACGGAATCTACCATGCCACAAACGAGGGATTCTGCTCCTGGTACGAATTTGCCTGCGCGATCTTTGAAAAGGCAGGGAAAAAGGTGGAGGTAAAGCCCGTTACCACGGCGGAGTACGGCGCGAAGGCGTTCCGGCCCCACAACAGCCGCATGAGCAAGGAGAAGCTGACGGCGAACGGTTTCCGGCGTCTGCCGGCCTGGGAGGACGCGCTGGAGAGATATCTGAAAGAGATATGAGGGGAGAAGCCGCTCAGCCCGCGCCATTCGCAAAGCCGCGCTGACGCGCTTACCGCTGCTTCGCAGCTGTCTTTGCTCATAAGATGGCGCTCCCTCAGCCACCAAATTTGAGGAAAAACTCGTGCAAGCACGGTTTTTCCTCAAATCTTGGCGGCTGGCTGAGCTGTTTTTGTATAAATTTGGATGAAACAGGAAAAATATTGTTGACAACCGAAAAATCAGCAAGTATACTATTTTAGTGTGCCCCCAAAGGAAAGTTTTTTGATAGGGACGGTTCCGGCGGGATGGCGCTGCAGCATCTTACCATATCATTTTATTAGAAGAAAGAGGTGAAACAGAATGCCAACATTCAACCAGTTAGTGAGAAAGGGACGTCAGACAACCGTTAAGAAGTCCACGGCGCCTGCTCTTCAGAAGGGCTACAATTCTCTTCACAAGAAGGCGACGAATACTTCCGCACCCCAGAAGCGCGGCGTATGTACGGCGGTTAAGACGGCAACCCCTAAGAAGCCTAACTCAGCTCTGAGAAAGATCGCCAGAGTGCGTCTTTCCAATGGGATTGAAGTGACGAGCTACATTCCCGGCGAAGGCCACAACCTTCAGGAGCACAGCGTTGTACTGATCCGCGGCGGAAGAGTTAAGGATCTGCCCGGTACCAGATATCACATTGTCCGTGGTACCCTGGATACCGCAGGCGTGGCGAACCGCAAGCAGGCTCGTTCCAAATACGGCGCTAAGAGACCCAAGGCTGCTAAAAAGTAAGCCGCAGGCGTAAGTTTGAGCGCAAATCAGCGCTCCTGGTCCACAAAAACGAAACTGAGATAAGTGTTGGAATTCTGTAAATCAGATAGACCGCACGAACACTTGGGGAAACACATGTGAGTACCGATGAATTAACGCGATGATCAATTGTTAAGGAGGGAAGAAACGTGCCGAGAAAAGGACATATTCAGAAGAGAGATGTATTGGCGGATCCTCTGTATAACAACAAGGTAGTTACAAAGCTCATCAACAACATCATGCTGGATGGAAAGAAGGGCGTAGCACAGAAGATTGTTTACGGAGCATTCACCAGGGTGGAGGAGAAATCCGGAAAGCCGGCTCTGGAAGTATTTGAAGAGGCAATGAACAACATCATGCCCGTTCTGGAGGTTAAGGCGAGAAGAATCGGAGGCGCTACCTATCAGGTGCCTATCGAGGTAAGAGCGGAGAGACGGCAGGCCCTGGGCCTTCGCTGGCTCACCATGTTCTCACGCAAGAGAAGTGAGAAGACCATGGAAGAGAGACTCGCCAACGAGATTCTTGACGCAGCAAACAATACCGGCGCTGCCGTGAAGAGAAAAGAAGACATGCACAAGATGGCGGAGGCAAACAAGGCCTTTGCGCATTACAGATTTTAGTTTCCGCTGGAACGATAGGAGGAAAAAATCTTGGCTGGAAGAGAATATCCGTTAGAGAGAACCAGGAATATCGGGATTATGGCTCATATCGACGCCGGTAAGACGACAACGACAGAGCGTATCCTGTATTACACTGGTATCAACTATAAGATCGGTGATACCCACGAAGGAACCGCGACCATGGACTGGATGGACCAGGAGAAAGAGCGCGGTATCACCATTACTTCAGCTGCAACCACCTGTCACTGGACTCTTGAGAAAGAGACCAAACCCATGGAGGGTGCGCTGGAGCATCGAATCAATATCATTGACACCCCTGGCCACGTGGATTTTACAGTAGAGGTGGAGCGCTCCCTGAGAGTGCTGGACGGCGCCGTGGGCGTCTTCTGCGCAAAGGGCGGCGTGGAGCCCCAGTCCGAGAACGTATGGCGTCAGGCTGACACCTACAACGTGCCCCGTATGGCGTTCATCAACAAGATGGACATCCTCGGAGCAAACTTCTACGGCTGCGTGGATCAGATCAAGAACAGGCTCGGCAAGAACGCCATTGTTCTTCAGCTTCCCATCGGCAAGGAGGATGATTTCAAGGGGATCATCGACCTGTTTGAGATGAAGGCTTATATCTACAATGACGAGAAGGGCGACAACATCACCGTCACCGACGACCTCGGAGACCTGGCTGACGAAGCGGCGCTCTATCACGACGAGCTGATCGAAAAGATCTGTGAGCTGGACGACGACCTTACCATGATGTACCTGGAGGGAGAGATCCCTTCCAACGAACAGCTGAAGGCCGCTCTCCGCAAGGGCACCTGCGAGTGCCGCGCGGTTCCCGTGTGCTGCGGTACCGCATACAGAAACAAGGGTATCCAGAAACTTCTGGACGCCGTGATCGAGTATATGCCCTCTCCCATTGACATCCCCCCCATCAAGGGCGTGGATATGGATGGAAACGAGATCGTGAGACATTCATCCGATGATGAGCCGTTCTCCGCTCTGGCGTTTAAGATCATGAGCGATCCCTTCGTAGGCAAGCTGGCATACTTCCGCGTGTACTCCGGTACCGTGAATAGCGGCTCCTACGTATACAATTCGACGAAAGATAAAAAGGAGCGCGTGGGCCGTCTGCTTCAGATGCACGCCAACAAGCGCCAGGAGCTGGAGAAGGTTTACTCCGGAGACATCGCCGCAGCGGTTGGATTTAAGTTCACCATCACCGGCGACACCATCTGCGACGAGCAGCACCCGGTTATCCTGGAGTCCATGGAGTTCCCTGAGCCCGTTATCGAGCTCGCTATCGAGCCTAAGACCAAGGCAGGACAGGGCAAGATGGGCGAGGCTCTTGCAAAGTTGGCCGAGGAGGATCCCACTTTCCGCGCGCATACCAATCAGGAGACGGGACAGACCATCATCGCAGGTATGGGTGAGCTCCATCTGGAGATCATCGTGGATCGTCTGCTCCGCGAGTTTAAGGTAGAGGCAAACGTGGGCGCGCCCCAGGTTGCTTATAAGGAGGCGTTCACCAAGGCTGTTGAAGTGGATTCCAAGTACGCTAAGCAGTCCGGCGGACGTGGTCAGTACGGTCACTGTAAGGTTAAGTTCGAGCCCCTGGAGGCAAACTGCACCAAGTTCGAATTTGACCCCAAGGCAAATGTCCTGATCAACGAGCCTCCCACACTGCTCTTTGAGTCCACGGTGGTGGGCGGCGCGATCCCCAAGGAGTATATCCCTGCGGTAGGCGAAGGCATCCAGGAGGCGGCTCAGGCCGGCATCCTCGGCGGATTCCCCGTGCTGGGCATCCACGCGAACGTGTATGACGGTTCCTACCACGAGGTTGACTCCTCCGAGATGGCATTCCACATCGCCGGTTCCATGGCGTTCAAGGAGGCCATGCAGAAGGCAAGCCCGGTGCTTCTGGAGCCCATCATGAAGGTTGAAGTCACCATGCCCGAGGAATACATGGGCGACGTGATCGGCGACCTGAACTCCCGCCGGGGACGTGTGGAAGGCATGGACGACATCGGCGGCGGCAAGATGGTACGCGCGTTCGTTCCCCTGGCCGAGATGTTCGGTTATTCCACCGACCTTCGTTCCAAGACCCAGGGCCGCGGCAACTACTCCATGTTCTTCGAAAAGTACGAGCAAGTGCCCAAGAACGTACAGGATAAAGTGCTGGCAGCAAAGGCAAAATAATATTGTCAGTATAAAAAGCCCTTTTTTCCAAATTTTACTTGAAAATCTATCCAGTATTTAATATAATGGTAGATAGCCGAGTTATAACATGCCGAAGTGCGGAACCGCTTCGGTGAAACTAAAAACAGATCATAGTATAGGAGGATTTCAATAATGGCTAAAGCTAAATTTGAAAGAAACAAAGCCCATTGTAACATTGGTACCATTGGACACGTTGACCATGGTAAGACAACTCTGACTGCAGCAATCACCAAGGTTCTTGCAGAGAGAGTGCCCGGAAACGAGAAGGTAGACTTCGAGAACATCGACAAGGCTCCCGAGGAGAGAGAGCGTGGTATTACCATTTCTACCGCTCATGTTGAGTATCAGACCGAGAAGAGACACTATGCACACGTTGACTGCCCGGGCCACGCTGACTATGTAAAGAACATGATCACCGGTGCGGCTCAGATGGACGGCGCTATCCTGGTGGTAGCAGCTACCGACGGCGTTATGGCACAGACCAAGGAGCACATCCTTCTGTCCCGTCAGGTAGGCGTGCCCTATATCGTAGTATTCATGAACAAGTGCGATATGGTTGACGACGAGGAGCTCCTGGAGCTGGTTGAGATGGAGATCACCGAGCAGCTGGAAGAGTATGACTTCAAGGATTGCCCTATCATCAAGGGTTCCGCTCTGAAGGCTCTGGAAGATCCCAGCAGCGAGTGGGGCGACAAGATCATGGAGCTGATGGATACCGTAGATTCTTATATCCCTGATCCTCAGCGTGACACTGACAAGCCTTTCCTTATGCCTGTCGAGGACGTGTTCACCATCACCGGTCGTGGTACCGTTGCCACCGGCCGTGTAGAGCGTGGTACCCTGCATCTGAACGAGGAAGTTGAGATCGTTGGTATTAAGGAAGAGACCAAGAAGACCGTTGTAACCGGTATCGAGATGTTCCGTAAGATGCTGGACGAGGCAATGGCTGGCGACAACATCGGCGCTCTGCTCCGTGGTATCCAGAGAAACGAGATCGAGCGTGGCCAGGTGCTTGCAAAGCCCGGCACCGTTACCTGCCATAAGAAGTTTACCGCACAGGTTTACGTTCTGACCAAGGACGAGGGTGGCCGTCATACTCCTTTCTTCAACAACTACCGTCCTCAGTTCTACTTCAGAACCACCGACGTTACCGGCGTCTGCAACCTGCCCGCAGGTACCGAGATGTGCATGCCTGGCGACAACGTTGAGATGACCATCGAGCTGATCCATCCCATCGCTATGGAGCAGGGTCTTACCTTCGCTATCCGTGAGGGTGGTAGAACCGTTGGTTCCGGAAGGGTTGCTACGATCATCGAGTAATCTGATTGCTGAAATGTAATAGAGATATTTTACCAAAGAAAAAGAGAGCCACTCCGCATTGCGGGGTGGCTCTTTTGGCGTTGGGAGATTGGGGGATAAGAAGTGATAATATTATTTGGCTTTTCGTTGAATGTGTAATGTCTTATGGAACGAAAAAGTGTATAATATAATTATGATAATTCTTAGGGAGGATTCATGATGCAAAAAAATGCACAGGAAATTATAAAGGAGTTAGGTGTAAAAGATTTTTTTGAAATTCCGTTTGGAAGATTACAAGGCAGTACGGTTCTTGTTACAAATGGAAAAGGTAATATAACAGTTTCACAATTGCTGAAATCTGCCGAATATTTCATCAGATTTATAAAAGATAATTTTGATGTAAATGAATATCGATATTCGATTTCTATCATTTACTTAAAGTCAGTACAATTGGTGTTAAACAATGTCAGGGCAGACAAACCGAATAAAAAGGATGCACACATCATTATAGATGTCATGCATGAGATAGCAGATATTCATGCTAAAAATGACAGTGAAAAGAAGTTAAATAAAGAAATTGCGGAGGCGTTAAGCTGTTTGGTTGAGATATTACAATGATCAGATATTTGATTTTAATTATTAATGTTTACATCGTGTTTATGAATAAAATTTAATTTTGAAATCACAATATTTGATTTTGCAAATTGCTAATTTGAAAAATTGATGATATAATTTAAAAAATACTGATTTGTAGAAAGTGAGAGAAAGTATATTATGGCAATCAGTTATAATGGATTATGGAAACTGTTGATTGATAAGGGCATGAAAAAGGGAGACTTATGTAAAAGTACAGGTTTAAGTTCCAGCACTATGGCGAAAATGACCAATGGAGAGTCTGTGAATTTATCTGTCCTAGAACGTATATGTGAAGAGCTGGATTGTGATTTTGCAGATTTAGTGAATTATAAAAAAAATCAGAAGGAAGTACACAAAGATGAGTGATGATAAAATCAGTGCAGTCGGAATCAATATAGCGGAAAAAGCAACAATGATCTGGAATGTGGCGGACATGCTTCGCGGACCGTTTAAGCCGCATGAATATGGGCTGGTCATATTGCCTATGACAGTGGTAAAGAGATTTCATGATTGTCTGCTGCCGACACATGAGAAAGTACGGGAACAGTATGAGAAGGTAAAGCATTTGGCGGTAATTGACGGCTTTCTGACAAGGGCATCAGGATATCAGTTTTATAATATAAGTAAATTTACCTTTGAAACGCTTTTGGCGGATCCGGATAATATTGAAACAAATTTTCGGGATTATCTGGCGGGATTTTCGGCAAATGCGCAGGATGTGTTGTCGAAGTTTGATTTTGACAATATTATAAAAAGAATGGTAGAAAGCAATACGCTGTATCTCGTTATCAAAGAGTTTAATTCTGAAAAAGGATACTTGGGACCGGACAAGATCAGCGCAGTGGATTGCGGGTACATATTTGAGGATTTGGTGCGCCGTTTTTCGGAGTCTTTTGGCGAGGAAGCGGGAGCGCATTTCACCAGCAGGGATATTATTTACCTCATGACGGATCTGTTGCTGACAAACGCCAATTTGGATGCAGGTGGAATGACAGTCTACGATATGGCAATGGGAACATCTCAGATGCTTTCCTGTATGGAGGAGCGGATCCATGATTTGAATAGTGATATTGAAGTGACCTGCTTTGGACAGGAATTTAATCCCTCTACCTATGCGATCGCCAAGGCGGATATGATGATCCGCGGCGGCGATCCTGACAATATGCGATTTGGTGATACCTTATCGGAGGATCAGTTTGAGGGATATACATTTGATTATTGCATTTCCAATCCGCCTTTTGGCATTGACTGGAAGCGGGAACAGAAAAAGGTAGAGGAAGAAGCGGCAAGAGGAGAGCAGGGCAGATTTGCAGCCGGACTTCCCAAAATCAGCGATGGTCAGCAGTTATTTGTACTGAACGGACTTTCTAAACTGGCGCCGGATGGAAAGATGGCTATTATTCAGAATGGTTCCCCTTTATTTTCGGGAGATGCCGGTAGCGGTCCGTCGGAGATTAGGCGGTATATACTCGAAAATGATTGGCTGGACTGTATTGTGCAGCTTTCCACGGATATGTTTATGAATACAGGTATCAGTACTTATATTTGGATTTGTTCCAAGAATAAGCCTGCTTATCGGGACGGGAAAGTGCAGCTGATTGATGCGTCACACTGTTATGAACAGCGCAGAAAGAGTATCGGGACAAAGCGGAATGACATTACGGATCAGTGTAGAGAGTTGATCGTGAAAGCCTACGGCGCATATGAAAACTGTGCCATATATGGGGATAAAAACGGAGTCTATTGTGAAAGTAAAATATTTGAGACAGTAGAGTTTGGGTACAAAAAAATTGTTGTGGAAAGACCTCTTCGGGATGAAAATGGAAAAATTGTCTTAAAAAAGGGAAAGCCTGTGGCGGATGCAAATTTGCGTGATACGGAGAATGTGCCGCTTGTGGAGGATATTGATCGGTATTTTGAACGGGAAGTGCTGCCTTATGCTAAGGATGCGTGGATCGACAAGAAAAAGACAAAAGTAGGATATGAGATTCCTATGACAAGATATTTCTATGAATATCAGCCGCCGGAGAAGGTAGAGGATATTGTAGAGCGGATTCATGCATTAGAGGCAGATATTGCTGCTTCTTTGGATAAGCTGTTTGCAGAGGAGAAATAGGTATGGCTAGGAAAATGAAAGATAGTGGTGTGGAATGGATTGGGGAGATACCGTTAAATTGGAAGGTAAAAAGAAATAAACAACTTTTTTATGAGGTAAACGATAGATGTGATAATGGTAATGAACATATACTGCTATCGGTGTCTGAATATTACGGAATTGCACCTAAATCAGAGAAAATTTCAGAGGGAGAATTTGAAACGAGAGCAGAGTCCTTGGATGGATATAAGTTATGTAAAGTAGATGATATTATTATGAATATTATGCTTGCTTGGAAACATTCTACAGGAAGAAGCGATTATGATGGTATCGTAAGTCCAGCCTATTGCGTGTATAGAAAAAGAGATAATATAAATACAATGTATTATCATTATCTTTTTAGAACAGATATAGTAGCAGAATTATTTAAAAGGTATTCAACAGGAATTATAGATTCTAGGTTAAGACTATATCCGGATAAATTTATGAGTTTGAGGATGATTGTTCCGCCTTATGATGAACAAAACAAAATAGTAACATACCTTAAACAGAAATGTTTCTATATAGATTTTATTATAAAAAAAACAAAAAAATCTTTAGAAGAATATAAAAAATTAAAACAAGCTGTTATTACGCAGGCGGTTATAAAAGGTGTGCGTGATAACAGGGAAATGAGAGATAGCAGAATTGAATGGATTGGTGAGATACCTATTGAGTGGAAACTTATCCCATTTCGTCATGTACTTAAAGAGCGTCAAGAAAAAAATAGTCCCATAAAATCGAAGGAGAGATTATCTTTGTCTATTGATTTAGGGGTTACTCTGTATGCAGAAAAAACAACTAATTTAGATAGATTTAAGGATGATTTTGAACAATATAAATTGGCTCATGAAGGTGATTTAGTGATGAATAGTATGAATATGATTGTAGGGGCAACTGGTGTGTCGGATTATTTTGGTTGTGTAAGTCCAGTATACTACACTTATTATGATGAATTAGAAGATCATATAACTGCAAAATACTGTGAGTATATATTTAAAAGCAAGTCTATGTTAAGAGTACTGTATAGTTTGGGAAAAGGTATATATGCAATTGTTCGAGGAGATGATAGGGTAAACACTTGTAGGCTAAAGGTCTCAAAGGAGGATTTAAAAAATATTATAATACCGGTTCCACCAGAGGAAGAACAAAGAGAAATTGTAAATTATCTAAAGGAAAAATCTAAGGAAATAGATGAATTAATTATTAAGAAAGAACAATACCTTACAGAAATGGATAATTATAAGAAGTCTTTGATTTATGAGTATGTTACAGGTAAAAAGGAAGTATCACAATGGAATTAAGTATAGGGTAAGGAACAAATATGAAAATAATTAATGGCATAAAGCAATTTTTTCTCTCTAATAAAGGAATTTCTATCATAGGAATTTTGTCTGTTATGATTTCAATGTCATATGTACTTACATATAAAATGCCAGATTACTTTGGAATTGAACCCTTATATGTATGGATTAATAATATTGCAATTAGTTATGTTGCGGCAATGATCTTCTTTGTGGTGCAAGTGTATATTCCAGAGCAAAAGAGCAAGAAACAATGTATGGAAGTATTGAAGAACAATTTTATTGACTTGGCTAAATTTATTGATTTAACAATTTTAGTGTGTCAAAAACATATTGAAATAAAGGATAAGGGAGCAAAATTACTTTGGAATGGCGATGGCAATGAAGAAAAAATATATATTAAATATTCAAGTTTTAATGATATAAATAAATTTTCCGATAGAAGTTATACCAAAAAGGAAGTTTATAATTTAGCTAATAAGTATAATAAAAAAATAGAGAAGATCAAACAAAGTTCTGTAATTAAATTCTGCGATTATGAGTTGTTGGAAGTCCTGACAAAGTTAGAAACTATTAATTTTTACGCAAATATTGGCTCATCATCAGAATGTGTGGAATAGAAAACTGCTTTAAAGCCGCATAAGCATTGAAAAAGCATACGATCTCAG
>CANQEV010000032.1 GCA_947595925.1 uncultured Acetatifactor sp.
ATTGCGATTCCTGAGATTTTTGCCGCCCGGAACCAACAGCTCGTATGGGGACAGTTGGAGGAAGGCAGACGCCAGTACGCGGAAGCGGTAAAGAACGGGGGCCGCGCTTCCGATTGCATCGCCTGCGGCCAGTGCGAGCGGGCCTGCCCCCAGCAGATTAATGTGATCACAAGGCTGAAAGACTGTGCGGCGCAGTTTGACCGCGTATAAATACTTTAATCGATGAAATGAAGGTTTTCACGATGAAAAAAAGTTATGCTCGTAACAGGTGCGGGACAGATCAGCATGGCGATTGCCCGGCGCATTGGCTTCGGTAAAAAATTATTATTGATTTCACCAATAAAAGCATTTATAATTTTACTGAAACAAAGTGAAATCGTCTGGAGGAAATAAAGCGTTTCCGCCATTTCAGTTTTGTTTTCAGGAAAGCGTCAAAAAGCGTACAGAAAAGAGATGGAGCGGAGGCCTGCCTATGAACATCGATAACATCAATTTTACATCTTTTATCCGTGTGGCGGAGGCTGGAAGCTTTAACAAGGCGGCAGAGGATCTGCACATTACCTCCACTGCGCTGATCAAGCAGATCAATCTGTTGGAAAGTGATCTGGAAATACGGCTTTTTGACCGGACCCACAGGGGGATCACGCTGACAAAGGCCGGCGAGTCGCTTTATAAAGATGCGAAGTACATCACGGAATATTGCAGCGAAGCGGTGGCCCGGGCCAGAAGCGCAGAGCGGACGCAGGACCAGGTGATCCGGATCGGCACCTCTCCCATTATGCCGGCGCAGATGTTGATGAATCTGTGGCCGAAGATCCATGAATATTGTTCTGATGTGAGTTTTAAACTGGTCCCGTTTGAAAACACATCGGACAATGCAAGGGAAATCCTGAAAAATCTGGGACAGAATATTGATGTGGTGACAGGTTTTGTGGATGAGCTCCTGATGGCACAGAGGAACTGCAGAGGCCTGCTGATCGAAAACGAACCGATCTGCTGTGCGGTGCCGCTTTCCCATCCGCTTGCGGGGAAGGAAAAACTTTCGGTGCAGGATCTGTACGGGCAGGATCTGATGATGATCCATCGGGGATGGTGCCGTCATATGGATAATCTGCGGGACGACCTGACAGAACATCATCCCCAGATCAATCTGGTAAATTTTGATTTGTATGATGTAGGCATTTTTAATCTGTGTGAGCAAAATCAGGATATTCTGGTTGTGATCAAAAGCTGGAGCATGGTGCACCCTTTGATGAAGGTGATACCGGTGGAGTGGGATCATGTCATGCCGGTGGGAATTTTATTTTCTCCGCAGCCGACGAAAATTGTCAGCCGTTTTCTTTCCGCGCTGGAAAAGGTGCTGGCTTCTCTTAAGCAATAGAAAGTACGCTTGAGTTGCAACCTCTGGTTATAACTGATCAACGAATCGAGACTTCTCCGGAAGCCTCGATTTTTTTATTATGTAATACAGAGGTGATGTCTATGAAACGATTTTTTCAGACAGGTCTGACGGCCCTTTTATTTATGATATTGCTTTGTGCCTGCGGCAGAGAAGAATCCAGAGGGCAGGGTTATTCTGCGGGACCCTCCGCTCCGTCCACAGCCGCAGACGGAATGGAAAGCAGCGGTGAATCTGCCGCAGATGAAGAAACAGGAGTGGTTGACATGGAGATTTCCCAGACAGGCTGGACAAAAGCGGTACCAGCAGAATATACACAGGCGTCCGATGAACAGGGCAGTGTGGTCCGCCTTGATTATGAATCTGAGGATTATGTCCGGGATGGTTCCGCTATCACAAAAACAGCCTATGTATATATGCCCTATGGCTATGATGAGAAGGACACGGCGACAAGATACAACATCCTCTACCTCATGCACGGATGGGGCGGTCACGCCGGAGAATATTTTGAATTTACGGAAACAAAGAATCTGTTTGACAACCTGATCGCAAATGGTGATATCCCGCCGCTCATCATCGTGTCAGCCACTTTCTACAACGAAAACAGCAGCGCGGATTTTTCCAGTTCTATCGAGGAATTTAGAGCCTTTCATCAGGATTTTGAAGAACACTTGATGCCTGCGGTAGAAGGTCAGTTCCATACCTATGCTGAGTCCACTTCCCCGGAAGATTTGAAAGCCTCCCGCGACCATCGGGCATTTGGCGGATTTTCTCTCGGTTCGGTCACCACATGGCTCCAGTTTTGTTATGACTACGATTATATCCGCTGGTTTCTTCCTATGAGCGGTTCCTGCTGGTATTACGGGACTTATGGTGACTTCCGCTTTGAGGACAATGTGGACTTCATAGAGCAGCTCGTGGAGGATGAAGATCTCGATGAGCGCGGGTATTTCATCTATCACGCCGTCGGCACCGAAGACGCGGTAAAGAGTCAATCGATCGGGATGGCGGAGGAAATGCTGTCGCGGGAAATTTTCACGCCGGATCACTACGTATTCTATCAGAAGGACGGCGGCTACCACGACTTCAACGCCGTGCAGGAATATCTCTACAACGCGCTCCCGCTGTTCTTTTGGGAGAAAAACGATACTGCCGGAAAAATGTTCTCAAATGACCAGCCCTTTACAACCGACACCGCCATTTCGGACGTGGCGGGTGACCCCGCTTTCGGAGACTATGGGCGGCTGATCTTTCCCGTGGATACCGGGTATTACAGCGGCAGAACGCTGGGTGATCTTCGCTTGACATGGTATTCAAATATCGACCCGGACAAGACGGTAGAGGTCGCAAACTATATGAAATCCCACGCGCAGGCTGGCGAGGCGATCTTTTATGATATTTATACCGAGGAAGAAAAAGCGGCAGACTCAGATAAGGCCGATACGGGACTGTTCTTTTTCAAGGGAGATCCCGGCGCGAAGTTTGCCGTATGCAATGCCGGAGGCGGTTTTGCCTATGTCGGCGCAATGCACGACAGTTTCCCACACGCGCTGGAGCTTTCCAAAATGGGTTATAACGCCTTTGCGCTAATCTATCGCCCCGGCTGGGACACAGCCATGGAGGATCTGGCGCGGGCGATCAGCTTTATCTTTGCACATGCGGAGGAACTGGAAGTGGACATCGACTGCTATTCCCTGTGGGGCGGTTCAGCGGGCGCACGGATGGCGGCTGACCTCGGCTCCTATGGTACGGCCTATTTTGGCGGTGACGATCTGCCGCAGGCAGGCTGCGTCGTCATGCAGTACACAGGTCACAGTGAATGGCAGAAAACCGACCCGCCCACCTACGTCTGCGTCGGAACCAGCGACGGCATTGCGAACTGGCGCACGATGCAAAGCAGAATCGATGCAATGTCCGCCGCAGGGATTCCGACAGAGTTTCACGCCTATGAGGGACTTTCCCATGGTTTCGGGCTGGGGACTGGAACGGTTGCCGAGGGTTGGATCAACGACGCTGTGGCATTTTGGGAACAGCAGATGTAAAGCGGTTATAACCTTTGGTATGAACTGATGAACGGATAGATACTTCCATCATGTTTTCGGTTCCATTATAATGTATTTACAAGAAGCATTTTGAAAGGAGCATACGACATGAAGAAAATAACTGCGCTGCTGTTAAGTTTTATTATGCTGCTTTCCCTCACAGCCTGCGGAAGCGGCGGCTCCGGTACGGCAGGAAACTCTGAGACAGACCGGACGAGCCATAATATTGCGTCTCAGTCGTCCGATGCCGGGCAGAGCTCAGTCAGCGAGGAAGAAAGCAGGACAGAAGGCGAGGATTCCCAGGAGTCTGATGACGGAGCAACTGCGGATGCCCCGGTGGTCTATATGACAACAGACATCTCTCCGGAGGGACTGATGAAAGTTTATGAGGCGTTGGGCGTAGAGCTGACCGGTGATAATATTGCAGTAAAGCTCTCTACCGGCGAACCTCCTGCCAGCAATTACTTAGATCCTGATCTCATCCATGATCTGGTGGAACGGGTGGACGGTACCATTGTGGAGTGCAACACAGCTTACGGCGGCTCCCGCAGTGAGACATCCATGCACTATCAGGTGGCAGAGGATCACGGGTTTACCGATTTGGGAAAGGGTTTTGTCATCATGGACGAGGACGGAGAATCCATGATTCTTCCCGTAGAGGGTGGTCAGCAGCTTTCCGAAAATTATGTGGGCGCACACTTTGGTGATTTTGACGGCTTTCTGGTGTTGTCTCATTTCAAAGGTCATGCCATGGCGGGTTTTGGCGGGGCGATCAAAAATATCTCTATCGGTATCGGTTCCCGGGAGGGAAAATGCCTGATCCATACTGCCGGCAGCAGCCACACCAGTCCCTGGGGCGGCGATCAGGACGCGTTTCTGGAATCCATGGCGGACGCCGGGAAATCGGTGGTGGACGCGCTGGACGGCAATATCCTCTTTATCAACGTGATGAACCGTCTCTCCATCGACTGCGACTGCGATGGGAATCCTTCCGAGCCGGATATCCACGACATTGGTATCCTTGCTTCTGCAGATCCGGTAGCGCTGGATCAGGCCTGTGTCGATCTGATCTATGAAGCGGAGGGGAACGAGAGATTTGTCCGCCGGATGGAGGGGCAGCATGCGGAGCATGTTTTGGAGGCAGGAGAGACCATCGGTCTCGGCAGCCGTACTTATCGGCTGGAGAGTGTGGACGAGTAAAGCATTGCAGGACCATCAGCGGCAGTTGTCTTGGCGTGACAGCGAAAGTATGAGTATGAGGTGCAGTCTGAAGATACAAATAAAAGAAAGGGGTGATCGGTCTTGGAACAGATAGGGGAAGTGCTGCAACGTGAATTTGTCTATGTATGGTACTACTTCACCGTGCAGCTTCGGCAGATCGCGCTCTATTACGCTTTGGGTATCGTCCTCGGCTCGGTCATCTCCGTGTTCGTCAAAGATCGTATTCACGGACTGTTCCGCAGTCTGGGAGATAAAAAGCTGGGGATCCTGGGTGTGATCCCGGCAAGTATTCTGGGAATTGCGTCTCCCCTGTGTATGTATGGAACGATTCCGCTGGCGGCGTCCTTTTCCAGAAGCGGCATCCGGGATGACTGGCTGGCGGCATTTATGATGAGTTCGATACTCTTAAATCCCCAGTTGATCATTTACAGCACGGCGCTGGGAAGCGTCGCCTTGACAGTGCGGATCGTCTCCTGCTTTGTCTGCGGATGTGTGGCAGGCATCCTCATTCGGGTATTCTATAAGAACAAACCGTTTTTCAACTTTACCGGCTTTGACGGGCCCCACAATCACGATACCGACCCGAATCTGTTCTTGCGGCTTGTCAAAAACATCGGCAGAAACATCAAAGCCACAGGTCCCTGGTTTCTCGTAGGCGTACTGCTGTCGGCACTGTTTCAGCGGTATGTTCCGGCTGACAAATTTGCCGCCTTGTTTGGGGAAGCTAACGAAGGCTTCGGCGTATTGATGGCGGCAACGATCGGAGTCCCGCTCTACGCCTGCGGCGGTGGGACGATCCCGCTGATCCGGGAGTGGCTCTATTCAGGCATGAGCATGGGAAGCGCGGCGGCATTTATGCTTACCGGCCCTTCCACGAAGATCACCAATCTGGGCGCATTGAAAATTGTGCTGGGCGTGAAACGGTTTTTACTGTATCTTGCGTTTGTCATGCTGTTCTCGTTCGCCACGGGAATGGTTGTAAACTTAGTCTTATAGGAAAAGAAAGGAAGAAAATTTATGAGAAGATTTTTAGCGGCTTTGTTATGTGTCATCATGGTGTTTTCTCTCGCAGCCTGCTCCTCTCAGAATGGGGAAAGCAGGAGCTCCGGCAGTTCCTCCGGAGAAAGTACGCTGCCGAAAAGCAGTTCCAAACCGGTGGAGCAGTCCGGCGGATCAGCCGATACGGGTTCTTTGGAATCGTCCTCGGAACCGGCTGATCTGGCTGAACCGACTGGGGCAGACGGTGGAAAAACGCTGGTAGTGTACTTCTCGGCAACGAATAACACGGAAGCGGTTGCAGGATATATCGCGGATGCCACGGGCGGGGACCTGTTTGAACTTATGCCGGCAGAGCCTTATACCTCTGACGATCTGGACTGGACAGATCAGGACAGCCGTGTATCACGCGAGCATGACGATGAATCCCTGCGTGCCGTAGAACTGGAAAATGCCGTTCCCGACAACTGGGATGAATATGATACGGTGTTTATCGGTTATCCTATCTGGTGGGGCATTGCGGCGTGGCCGGTAGATACTTTCATTGCTTCTAACGACTTCACGGGCAAAACCGTGATCCCATTCTGCACTTCCTCATCTTCCGGATTAGGTCAGAGCGGAGAGCTGCTGCGTGAGGCGGCCGGAACCGGCGACTGGCTGGAGGGTCAGCGTTTCCAGTCGAGAGCAAGTGAGGACACGGTAAAGGAATGGGTGGCAAGCCTGGAACTATGATCGGTTCCGGCGCGGAATATTCCGTTGATGCCGGAACCGAAACTTACCGTGGCTTTGTGATCGACAACGTGTACCACTCACCAAATGAGGGGGATATTCATTACAATGTCTATATCCCTGAAAGCTACGACGGCAGCCGCCCCTATGCGCTGTTCTTCACGCTTCCTGGTTATGAGGGACTCTACTTTCAAGGTGTGGCGCGGAATTTGGAGGCGGAAGCCTTCGGCTTTGAAGCGCAAAAATACAACGAGGAAATGATCGTCGTCGCACCCCAGCTTTCCGACTGGGACGAAACCTCTGCTGACCAGACCATAGCCCTGCTGGAATACTTTCTTGACGCCTATAACATTGACCGCGAGAAGGTTTACGCTAACGGCTATTCGGGCGGCGGAGAGACCATGTCCCTTGTTATGGGGAAACGGCCTGAACTGTTCACCGCCTATCTGCACTGTTCCTCTCAGTGGGATGGGGATCTGGAGGTGCTGGCAGAGAGCCGGACGCCGGTGTATCTCGCCGTAGGAGAGGACGATGAATACTATGGATCGGAACCGACCAAACAAGCCTATGATACCTTATACGATCTGTATGAACAGCAGGGGCTCACGGAATCGGAGATCAGGGAAATTTTGGCGCTGGACATCAAAGAGGACAGCTATTTTCGGGAGAGAGGAATGAATAACCAGCACGGAGGCGGAGGACTGTTCGCCTACGATGAAGCTATCATGGGCTGGCTGTTCGGAAAAATAAAGGAGGAAAAACAATGAGAAAAAATTTTGGAGCAAAACCATGGGTCTATCCGCAGCCGGTGCTGATGATTGGCACCTATGATGAAAACGGAAAGCCGAACCTGATGAACGCGGCGTGGGGAGGGCAATACGGCGCAAATACCGTCATGCTGTGTTTAAGCGCCCACAAGACCACGGACAACATCAAAGCGACAGGAGCATTTACGGTAAGCTTCGCCACTGCGAAAACCGTTGTCCCCTGCGATTATGTGGGAATCGTCTCCGCAAACAAAGAGCCAAACAAAATGGAAAAAGCGGGCTTCACCACGGCGAAAAGTGAATTTGTCAATGCGCCGATTATCAATGAATTGCCGCTGACACTGGAGTGTAAGTTCCTTAAGTTTAACGAGGATGGCAATGTGATCGGTGAGATCGTCAATGTCTGTGCAGATGAGAGCATTTTGACGGACGGCGACGTGGACTATAAAAAGCTGGATGCGATCATCTTTGATCCTGCCGCGGCCGCCTATATCCGTTTGGGTGAAAAAGTGGGAAACGCTTTCAAGGACGGCGCGAAATTAAAATAACGAGATTTGAAATGTTTTACCCGTCTGTAAAGTTGTGCTGCAGGCGGGTATTTTTACGAGTTCCAACCTGTGGTAAGAACTGGTGAACGAATCGAGACTTCCGCTGTCAGACGGGGCGGATTAAAATGAAATTACAAACAAACAATAATACAATAGCAGGAGGTATTTATCATGGAGTACATTACATTAAATAACGGAATCAAAATGCCTATGGCCGGGATCGGCGTGTTCATGATGTCCCCTGCCGAGGCGGAAAGCTCGGTGGAGAGCGCATTAAAAAGCGGCGTTCGCCTGATCGACACAGCCAACGGTTACATGAACGAGAGCGGCACCGGCCGGGGCATCAAAAAGAGCGGTGTGCCGAGAGAAGAAATTTTTCTGGTGACGAAGCTCTGGCCTACGGTCTATGAAAAAGAGACGGCGGTAGACGAAACACTGAAAAGGCTTGGCACGGACTATATCGATCTGCTGTTCCTGCATCAGCCCACCGACAACTGGCGCGAGGGTTACCGGAACATTGAAAAGGCGGTCAAGGCAGGCAAGGTGAAAGCAATCGGTCTTTCCAATTTCCCCGATGAGCTTTTGAAAGAGGCCATTGATACGATGGAATTGAAACCGCAGGTGGTTCAGGTGGAAGCGCACCCGTACTATCCGCAGACGGAATTGAAAAAGATCCTTGCAGAGACAGGCATGGGCCTGATGGCATGGTACCCGCTGGGCCACGGAGACAAGAGCCTGCGGGAAGAACCGATATTTACAGAGCTTGCGAAAAAGTACGGCAAGACAAACGCACAGGTCATCCTGCGCTGGCACATTCAGAGCGGCAATGTGGTAATCCCCGGCTCCAAGAACCCCGACCATATCCGTGACAACTTTGATATTTTTGATTTTGTCCTTTCCGACGAGGATATGGCACAGATTGCCAAGGTGAACAAAAACAAGCGGTATTATACGGCAACTCCGGAGATGATCGCGGCTTATGCGACAATGGAATTGCAGGCAGATCTCTAAGGCGAAGGGAGGATTAGGTGTAAAACCAAAATTAGGAGGGGACGATCATGGAATATACAATACTCAACAACGGTGTGAAAATGCCCATGGAGGGTTTCGGCGTCTTTCAAATGCGCGATCCCAAAGAGTGCGAGCAGGCGGTACTGGACGCCATCAGCGTGGGCTATCGCCTGATCGACACGGCGGCATCCTATGGGAACGAAGAATCGGTGGGTGCAGCAATCAAAAAGAGCGGCGCCTGCCGAGAAGACCTGTTTATCACCACCAAGCTGTGGGTGTCTGATTCCAGCTACGAGGGCGCGAAAAAAGCGTTTGAAAGTTCTTTACAAAAGCTGGGGCTGGAGTACCTGGATCTTTATCTTTTGCATCAGCCTATGGGCGATTATTACGGCGCATGGAGGGCGCTTGAAGAATTATACAAAGAAGGGCGCATCCGCGCTATTGGCGTCTGCAACTTCTACCCTCATGTGCTGGCGGATTTCTGTGAGACGGTGGATGTCCTGCCGATGGTGAATCAGGTGGAGCTGCATCCGTTCTTCCAGCAGCCGGACGCGCTGTCGCTGATGAAAGAATATGAAGTGCAGCCAGAAGCCTGGGGTCCGTTTGCAGAAGGGAAACATGGGATTTTTACCGATCCGGTTCTGACACAGATTGGCGAAAAGTATGGGAAATCTGCCGCTCAGGTCGCTCTGCGGTGGAACGTGCAGCGGGGCGTTGTGGTGATCCCGAAGTCCACACACAGGGATCGTATGGAGCAGAATTTCGACATCTGGAATTTTAGTCTTGCCGAGGAAGAAATGAAAGCGATCACACCGTTTGACATCGGACACAGCGAGATCGTCAATCATTTTGATCCGAATTTTGTCCGGGCGCTGCATGGCAGAAAATAAAGCAACGCAGTTACGATCCGAATACGACTCGATAGGAGGTTTTCAATCATGAACACATTTACCTACCGTTATCCCGTGACGGTTTATTTTGGAGAAAAAGCGGCGGAGAAGAATCTGCCGGCGGAGCTTGCGAAAGCGGGAAAAAACGTGATGCTTGCCTACGGCGGCGGATCGATCAAAAAGAACGGCATTTACGATGAACTGATGAAACTTCTCAACGACGCCGGAAAGAATGTCACGGAATTTTCCGGTATCATGTCTAATCCCACCTATGCCAAGGTGCAGGAGGGCGCACGGCTTGCCCGTGAGAATCAGATCAATTTTATCCTCGCTGTGGGCGGCGGCAGCGTTATCGACTGCTGCAAGGTCGTGTCTGCACAGGCCAGGACGGACGAAGATCTGTGGGAACTGGAAACCGTAAAGCACGGCGGCCCTGCGGATTTGATCCCGATGGGCGCGGTGGTGACGGCGTTCGGCACCGGCGCGGAGATGAACAACGGCGCGGTCATCACCAACGAGGAAAAGAAGGTCAAAGGGCCGCTGTGGGGAGCGTTTTATGATTTTGCCATCCTCGATCCGGCCTATACGATGACGATGCCCATGAGTCAGGTCATCTCCGGGGCGTTTGACGCGCTGTCCCACTGTATGGAAACCTACATGGGATCTCCAAGGGAGACAAATCTCTCCGACGAAATCAACGAAGCCTGCCAGAGAAATATTATCCGCAATCTGCGGGCAGCGTTAAAGGATCCACAGGATGTCAAGGCAAGAAGCGAACTTGTCTGGGCGGCGGCTATGGGCGAAAATGGGATATTAAAGATCGGAAAGGTCACGGACTTTCAGGCGCATATGCTGGAGCATCAGCTTGGCGCTTATACCGACTGTAACCACGGACAGGGGCTGGCGGTCATCCATCCGGTGCTGTACTGCTATATGCTTCCGGAAGCGGCGCCCCAGTTTGCACGGCTGGCAGTAAATGTGTGGGGCGTTGATCCTGACGGGAAATCGGAAGAAGAACTTGCAAATGCTTTTCTGGATTACCTGGCGGCTTTCATCAAAGAAGTCGGTCTGCCGACGACGTTTACGGAAATGGGTATTCCAGCCGATACAGACTATGCGGCGATCGCGGACAGCACGGTGCTGACCGGAGGATGCTGTAAGAAATTTACGAAAGAAGAATTGCTGGCAGTTCTGAATGAGTGCAGATAAGAAGGCGCAGGAGCTTCACTCCGGAGATGTTGTGAATATCCCTGCAAACGTCATGCATTGGCATGGCGCGGCGAAGGACTGGAAACCTGTGAAATGCAGATACAGTTTGATTCTTCAGGCGGTGCTCATATGGAAACTCCGGATCAAAAGGTCAGTGATTGGATTGAAAGTGTAGAAAAGCTGTTATGAAATCGAAACAAATATGGAAAATGACAGTCGATATTCTCATGACCGCCGCTCTGCTGTTGCTCATGGCGTACAGCCTGGTATGCGGCAGCAATCCCGTCGTTGGGGAAGCCGTTCATGAATGGCTCGGCGTCGGAATGTTTGTCTTGTTTGTTTTACACCATTTTTTGAATCGGAAGTGGAGCCTCCGTGTACTTAAAGGCAAATATACTCCTTATCGTGTTGTGCAGACAACACTTGTTGTCCTTGTACTGCTCACCATGTGCGGTTCTATGGTCAGCGGCATCCTGCTGTCTCGTACCGTTTTTTCATTTTTGGGCGTAAGAGGCGGACAGGCAGCGGCACGGACGATCCACATGCTTTCGGCATATTGGGGATTTGTATTTATGTCATTACATCTTGGACTGCACTGGAGCGGGATCATGGGTATGGCAAGGAAGTTCATAAAAAAAGATTCGAAATTTCGTAAATGGATACTTCGCATGATGATCGCTTTGATCGCGGTCTATGGGGCGTATGCTTTTCTCAAGCGGGACGTTGGAAAGTATATGCTACTGCGGTATCATTTTGTGTTCTTTGATTTTGAGGAACCACTGGCGCTGTTTTTGCTGGATTATGCAGCGATTATGGAATTGTTTGTGTATGTCGGGTATTATATTTTAGTCCTGCTCATAGGAAAAAAGGGAAGATGAAATCCTTGGTTTACATATTCCTGTGCCAGCGCAACGCCTTCCTTGTATCGGTTCGCCCTCTGCCGTAGCTTTTCCACCGTGTTGGGATACCTTTTACGGATGCGGGCAGCCAGCTTCTCGTCCTGCCCGGGGAGCTTGAAAGACAATTCCAAACTGCTGCAAGGCGGCCAGAATCTTCGGGATTGCAGAGATCTGGCCGTTTTTTATTGCCCGGAGGCAGATCAGAAAAATGCCATATGAGTCAGTTATGTGCGCAGCGCTATCCGAAAAGGAAACTGTCAATTAGGAGGACAGGAAGTATAAAATAGGCAGTTGTCAAGTTGAAGAAGCCATGATAATATAAGTATAACAATTTTGTTGTTTCAGGTGGTCTTGTGGTGATTCAATATGTGATATCATAATAGAAAAGTCAGAAAAGAAGGAAAGAAAATTTATGAAGAGAAGTAAAAATGTTATTTCAGCATTGATCATACTGGTTGCTTTAACATTAAGCGGCTGTTCCGTATCCGATGCAGCATCGCAAAAGAGCAGCGAGGAGCAGCAAACTCAAAGTACGGATGAATCAAAAGTGATCGAGAGCTCGCAGCCGGAATCCGTATCTGAACCCACCGCACCGTCTGCGCCGGAAACCTCGCCGGAACCTACACCGGAAAAGTTGTATTATACAATGGACGGTGAAGAATATGAGGTGATCCTCAATATGACCGATTTTAATAGTTATAGTGATTTTAATGACTTGAAAGAGGATTCGGACCTGATCGTGATCGGTCATTTTATCGAGGATGCGGTAGAAAAAAGCAACGCGCATACGAATGCCTTTGAGATAACGCAGGTTTTGAAGGGAACCGCGGAGGAAGATGTGATTCGGATATACCAGCGCTATACGGTCAGCAGGGGCAGCAAGAGCATCGTTGCATACAGTCATTTGACGCCAATGGAAAAAGACAGCGAATGGATCTGCTTCCTGAAATGTTCCAACCCGGAGGAAATGTTGTACTACCATGCGGGAGATACGATGGGAAGATATCCTTTTCGGGAAATTGATCAGGAGAAATTGATGAATGGTGAGTATTCTTCAAAAGAAATAGGAGTATATCAAGCAAAGGATTTCCGCTATGATATTTACACGGATCTTCTGAAGGAATATGACGTTCAGTTTGAGTAAAGTGATGGCGCATATATTTCCCAAGCATCCGTTTCCTGCCAACAAAACCGAAAAACCAAGGCGATGCCGGAAAGAGAACGCAGAATAGGACGTGGATACAGATGGACATATTGACTAAGGAACAACGCCACAAAGCCATGAGCAATATTCACTCCAAAGATACATCTATTGAGGTGAAGCTGCGAAAGGCATTGTGGAAGAAGGGCTATCGGTATAGAAAAAACTACAGGAATTTGCCGGGGAGCCCTGATATAGCAATGACGAAATATAAGATAGCTATCTTTTGTGATGGAGAGTTCTTTCATGGCAAAGACTGGGAGCTGGTATTAAAACCGCAGCTTCTGAAGAGCCCTAAAGGGGAATACTGGATAAAGAAGATCCTTCGAAACATGGAGAGGGATGCGGAAGTAGATAAGTCCTTGCTCTTTTTGGGGTGGACCGTCATCCATTTTTGGGGCGGCGACATTAACAAGAAAATAGATGAGTGCATTCAAGTGATTGAAGAATGTATTTTTGACATGAACCTGCAGTCGAATGAGCCTGAGGATCCACTTTGCGATGATGAAAAGGCATAGGCGTATAGACAGACCAGAAGGTGTAGATTCATGCCTAAAAATCATTTCCGATCTGTAGTTTTCTCTGATATTCTGTTGAAACCCGGTTCCGTTTTTTATAAATTCAATTTTGGGGAAGGAGTATGATTTCAACGATTGTAGAATGATCTTGAACGTTCTCTTATTTTCCGTTCATGCTATCCAAAAAGTTCATGAGAGCAATTCTTTGTTTGGGCGTGAGTTGATATATCTTATGGATTAACGGATCTTTTGCTATAGAGTCAGATTCATCTTCTGAAAAAAATTCCTGTAATGACAAACCAAGAGTATGGCATATGATCGATAAAATCTCAACAGTTGGATTTTTGTTGCCAAGTTCAATATCTCTCAAATAGCTTTGAGAAATACCGCATAAATTGGCCAGCTTATTGACAGAATAATTTTTTGACTTCCTAAGATAAGTGATGCGTCCTGGTATGTCCATCATGAATCCCCATCCTTTCTTTATAGAGATAGATTAACAAACTTATGGAGAAAAAATTACATTTATAGATATTGACAATTAACTTTATAGATGTTAATCTAATAAAGATAAAATAAAGCTAATAAAAGAGATAAAATGAGCTATAAACAAAGGAGGACAAAAGTGTGTTAGGAAGAGGATGTCCGTGGCAAAATCAGTGCCAAAAGTATAAAGAAGAGTGTCGAAGGTATGCCTGTGTTTCTCAGTATAGAAAGGACTATTGTGAGAATTCGGTAGGACATGAGAGGTGTCCAGAAAAGCCTGGAAATTATTATAGGCGAGATCAGCTTCAGAAAGAAGTGGATGCAAAAAACCAAGGAGCGTGTTTAGGTTGCCTCTTTCTTATTGCAGTGATTGTATTTATATTCATCAAGTTTGGCTGAATGTTCTAAGCCAGCTCCGGCGGCTGGCTGAACTGGGGAAACACAAATGATGAATCAGCGTAATTTGTATATGGGATGTCTTAACTTGGATGTGGCTGTGGAGGGAAAGGGACTGATAAGTTCAGGTCATTATGTCTGTAGATGCAGGGCACAAGGTAATGTTGAAGTGAATTCGAATGTTGTGCTAAGGCTTTGCGTGGATCACTCCGGCTTAGGTTTTGGGGAGTGTTGCAACTTAGCATATCACAACGCCAAAAGGTCCTTTCCCAATAAGCCGGCCAGTTATGAAGGCTGCAAATATAATAAGAACATTTATAGATAGAACGGGCCATCGGAAGTGCCAGCAGCGCTGCCTCTGGTTTCGGGCCTGCTACATTGTGGTCGGAGTATAAATTCTGATATTGTGAATCTATTTTTGCAAGCACGCATATTATCTGTGCGTGCCTGCATTTTAAAAACATTTATATCATAAAGGTCTGAGGAGGAGCTTTTTATGTGCCCGTATTATTATCGAACGAATCTACAAAAAAAACATGGCCCAAATGTAGAGTTATGCCTGGCAATTAATAAAGGGGGGGAGATACTGACAGAAGATCAGATTAATAGGATATGCCGGAATAATTATACTTCCTGCCCTTATTATGTACACAAGCATGGTTCTTCCAGACCGTATACGCCCAAAACGAACGAAAGCGGAGGCTCATCCGGTGTAATGGGCATTGTATTTGTAATAATAGTGATTGCAATAGTTACAAAATTGCTTGGCATGTGGTAAAAAGATAATATTTTATCTTTTATAGTTTGCAAGGCAAAAGGAATATTCTAAGCCAGCTCCGGCGGCTGGCTGAACTGGGGAAATAAAAGGTCTTGCGCGGTTGGGGGAAGTGTGTTAGAATAGGGAAAATTGAATATGTAGCAGTAAGGTGTCGGAACAATCAGAGTTGTGATTGGTTCCGGTGAAAAGGGAAACAGGTGCAAATCCTGTACGAACTCGTCACCGTAATTAGGGAGCAGAAGCCTATTATGTCACTGGGAAACTGGGAAGACGGCCAATGCGATGATCTTTAAGCCGGGAGACCTGCCTTATTGTTGTACGGAAACATTTGTTTCAAACCACGAGTAACTGGTTGTACGTTTTAGTCTGAGGGAAGCCGCCTGCGGGCCGGGATTCCTTTAGGTTATTTTTGTGTACAAACCCTTTACTTGTCATGTAGGAAAGGGTTTTATTTTGTGTGTGGCAAAAACCGGAGCGCGGCGGGAAGAACAGAGATCGTTTCTGTAAGGGCATGTTCAAGGAATTGCAGCAGTTCAGAAAGGCGTTTTAAGGAGGGAAGCTGTGCAGCATCGGAAAGGTTGCCAGAACGGCTTTGCGGACGGAACGGATTGGACTGCGGCGGTGAATACAAGGCAGAATAACTGCAGAAACGAGGGCAAGATGAAAAAGAAACGGATGATCGTATTTTTGGCGGCTGCGCTGATCTGTCTGCTGCCGCTTGCAGGCTGCGCCGGGGGGAACGGGGAACCGGCTGCAAACATGACCGGCAGTCAGGAGACAGGGAGCCTGGAACCGGGCAGTCAGGAGGCAGCCGGACAGGGCTCGGACAGTCAGGAGCTGACGGATCAGGAGGCGGCCGACAGGGTGGCGGCGCTGATCGACGCGATCTATGTGCAGAGGAGGACGGACGATACGGATCAGCAGTGCGCCCAGGCGAAAGCCGCGTGGGACGCGCTGACGGATGCGCAGAAGGAATTAGTGAGCGGGGAGGAGGCGGATCCGGATTATTTCGGGAGGGATACCGGCGATGCTTCTAAAGATGATCCTCGCAATCAGGACGGCATAGGGGAGAAGGAGATTCTGGTGGTGAGCTTCGGGACTTCCTTTAACGACAGCCGCGTCGATGACATCAAAGGGATTGAGGACGCCATTCAGGAGGCGAATCCGGATTGGGCTGTGAGAAGGGCGTTTACGGCGCAGATCATCATCAATCATGTCCAGGCGAGGGACGGGGAGTTTATCGATAATATGGATCAGGCGCTGGAGCGCGCCGTGAAAAACGGCGTAAAGGATCTGGTGATCCAGCCCACGCACCTGATGCATGGTGCGGAGTACGACGAGCTGATGGAGGCCGTGGAGGGCTATCGGGACAGGTTTGAGTCGGTCAGGGTGGCGGAGCCCCTTTTGGGAGCGGCCAGCACGGACGCGGGCGCGGTCAATCCTGACAAGAAAGCCGTTGCGGAAGCGCTGACCCAAGCCGCGGTGAAGGATGCTGGATATGACAGCCTGGAGGCCGCCGGGGAAGACGGCGCGGCATTTGTATTTATGGGACACGGCACCTACCACACGGCGAAGGTGTCTTACAGTCAGATGCAGGCCCAGATGAAGGAACTGGGATACGATAACGTGTTTATCGGAACGGTGGAGGGAGAACCGGAGGAGACCGCCTGCGGGGCGGTGATCGAGGCGGTGAAACAGGCGGGTTACCGAAAAGTGATCCTGCGGCCGCTGATGGTCGTGGCAGGGGATCATGCCCATAACGATATGGCCGGAGACGACGAGGACTCCTGGCTCAGCCGGTTTAAGGACTCTGGCAGCTTTGAAAGCGTTGATGTGCAGATCGCAGGGCTGGGAGCTATTGACGCCGTTCAACAGATTTATGTGAAGCATACGGCAGACGCGCTGGATAAGGATGCCTTACAGCAGGGCCGTGTGCCGGGCGGGGAAACATCAGAACTGCAGGACGGGGTCTATTCCGCGGAATTTCAGACGGACAGCGGCATGTTTCATGTGAGTGAGGCCTGCGGCGGCAGGGGAACGCTGACGGTGAAAGATGGAAAAATGACCATACATATTTCCCTGAGTTCCAAGAGCATTTTAAGCCTGTATCCCGGGCTGGCGGAGGACGCGGAAAAAGAAGGTGCTCAGCTGCTCCTGCCGACAGAAGACACCGTCACCTACGACGACGGGACGACGGAAGAAGTATACGGATATGATGTGCCGGTCCCCTATTTAGACAAAGAGTTTGACTTGGCGCTGATCGGGACAAAGGGGAAATGGTACGACCACAAGGTCAGCGTGTCCGATCCGGTCGCGGTCGGCGCGGCGGCACAGACGGAAGGCATGGCGGCCCTGGAGGACGGTTCTTACAGCGTGGAGATCACTTTTGAGGGCGGCAGCGGGAAATCCCGGATATTGTCTCCCGTTACGATTACTGTGGCGGAGGGGAAAATGACGGCGGCGCTCCAGTGGAACAGTCCCAATTATGATTATATGATTGTGGGCGGGGAAAAGTATCTGCCGGTCAATTCGGAGGGGGACTCCCTGTTTGAGATACCGGTCTCTTCCCTGGAAGAAGCTATGCAGGTGATCGGGGATACCGTGGCGATGAGCAAACCCCACGAGGTGGAATATACCGTGACATTCCTGCCGGAGACATTGAAGAATATTGAGTAAAAAGGCGGTCGCTGGAGCAGGTCCCTGCCGATGGGAAGCGGACTATGACGGCGGGAAAAGGATCGTGACAAAGGAAAGAAAGACGGGGAATCGCAAGTGTCTGGGAGAAAAGGGAGAAAGATAGTCTGCTGTTTCCTGCTGGCGGGACTGCTGGGGCTTTTGGGCTGCGGCGGTCCGGCTGCGGGGCCTCGGGAGGCAGTTTCGCAAGGCATTGCCGGCGGAACAGGAGGGCAGGGAGGAACTGTTTCAGAAGGCTTCAATAGCAGCATAGAGGAACAGGGTCATATTTCGGAAAGCGGCGGCGCGGGAGTACAGGAGTCTGTCCCGGAAAATCCCGGCACCGGGGAAAAGGAGATCGGCGGGCTTGTCTATAAGGGCAGCATGGATCTTCAATATGCGGAAAATTTTGCCGTGGATTATTATGAGGGCGGATATACGATGCTGTCCGTAAAGGACGGGACCAGGATCCTGGTCATCCCGGAAGACGGGGAGACGCCGGCGGGACTGGAGGATGTGATCCTGCTGCAGCGGCCGGTGGAAAAGCTCTATCTCGTGGCTTCCGCGGTCATGGACATGTTCGACGCGCTGGGGGCGGTAGACACCGTCACGCTCTCCGGGCAGAAGGCGGATGGCTGGTATATTGACGCGGCGAAGAAAGCTATGGCGGAGGGGCATATGCTCTACGCGGGGAAATACAATCAGCCGGATTATGAGCGGATCGTGTCGGAGGGCTGTACGCTGGCTATTGAAAACATGATGATATCGCACTCGCCGGAAGTGATCGAGATGCTGGAAGATTTTGGAATACCCGTCATGATAGAGTATTCCAGCTATGAGTCCCATCCCTTAGGCAGGGTGGAATGGATCCGGTTTTTCGGCGCTCTGTTGGGAAAAGAGGAAGAGGCAAAAGAGATCTTTGAAAGACAGACGGAGGTTCTGGAGGAGATCGCTTCCCAGGAACAGACGGACAAGACGGTGGCTTTCTTTTACATAACCTCCAACGGTTTGGTGCAGGTGCGGCAAAGCTCCGACTATGTGCCAAAGATGATCGAACTGGCGGGGGGCAGGTATATCTTTGACCAGCTGGGCGATCCCGATTCCGCCCGGTCTACCCTCAACATGCAGGCGGAGGAGTTTTACAACGGTGCGAAAGACGCGGATTTTATCATTTATAACAGTTCTATTGACGGCGGGGTCGCGTCTGTGGAGGAACTTCTGGATAAATGCGTGCTTCTGGAGGATTTTAAGGCCGTTCAGGAGGGAAATGTATGGTGTACCACAAATGATATGTACCAGCAGTCCATGTCCATCGGCTATTTGATTGAAGATATGCACAAGATGCTGACCGGCGAAGGAGAAGAGGACATGACATTCCTTTTCCGGCTGGAATAGGGGGCTTTTGCGTGACGGACAAAAGAGCGAGATATATTGTTTCCTTTCTTTTTCTGGGAATCTGCGCGGCGGCGCTGTGCGTGTTGAATATCTGCATCGGCAGCGTGGAGATCTCCCTGCAGGATATCCTGGCAAGCCTTTCTGGAAGGGCGGTTTCCCGGACCCAGAGCAGGATCCTCTGGGACATCCGGCTCCCCCGGACGCTGGCGGCCTTTGTCTTGGGGGGCGGCCTGGCCCTGGCGGGATATCTGCTTCAGACATTCTTCCACAATCCCATTGCAGGGCCCTTTGTGCTGGGGATTTCTTCCGGGGCAAAGATGACCGTGGCACTCACCATGGTTTTCCTGATGGGGAGAGCGGTCCGGGTCAGCTCGGCGGCCCTGATCGGCGCGGCTTTTCTCGGTGCCATGATCTCCATGGGGTTCGTCCTTTTGATGTCACGGAAGGTCAGCAATATGGCCATGCTGGTGGTGAGCGGGGTCATGATCGGGTATATCTGCTCTGCAATCACGGAGCTTGTGATCACCTTTGCGGAGGATGCGGACATTGTGAATCTCCACAACTGGTCCCGGGGGAGCTTTTCCGGCATGACCTGGGACAATGTGGCGGTTATGACGGCGGTGACGGCGGCTGCTTTCACGGCCGTATTCCTCCTGGCGAAACCCCTGGGGGCCTACCAGCTTGGCGAGGCGTACGCCAGAAATCTGGGCGTCAATATCCTGCTGCTGCGGGTCCTGCTGGTGGTATTTTCCAGTATCCTGTCCGGCTGTATCGTGGCGTATGCGGGTCCCATCTCTTTTGTGGGCCTTGCCGCGCCTCACTTAGTAAAGAGCCTTTTGGGGACCACAAAGCCCCTGCTGATGATACCGGCATGTTTTCTGGGCGGGAGCGTTTTCTGCCTGTTCTGCGATCTCCTGGCGAGGAATCTTCTGGCGCCTGCGGAGATCGGTATCAGCACAGTCACGGCAGTCTTTGGGGCGCCGGTGGTATTATGGGTCATGCTCCATCGAAACAGGGAGAGGATTTCGTGACGGAATATTATTTTCATGCGGAAAAAATGAGCGTGGGCTACCAGATGCGACCTTTGATCGAAAAGATCGAGATCGGGCTGCAAAAGGGGGAGATCCTGACTCTGATCGGCCCCAACGGCGCGGGAAAGACCACGGTCTTAAAGAGCATTGCGGGGCAGATCGGGCTGCTCGGGGGGACGGTTTATTTAGATGGGCGGAGCATCGGCGGGATGTCCGGTTCGGAACTGTCCAGGAAGATGGCGGTGCTGCTGACGGAAAAGCTGAGGACGGAGCTGATGAGCTGTGAGGAAGTGGTCTCCACGGGCCGGTATCCGTACACGGGGCATTTCGGCCTTTTGTCCGCGGGGGACCGCGCTGCGGTGCGGGAGGCCATGGAGCTCGTCCATGTGACGGATATCGCGGACCGGGATTTTCAGCGCATCAGCGACGGTCAGAGGCAGCGGGTGATGCTGGCCCGCGCCATCTGCCAGGAGCCGGAGATCATTGTCCTGGATGAACCCACATCCTATCTGGATGTCAGGCACAAGCTGGAATTTTTGAGCGTTCTGCAGAAGCTCCGGAGGGAAAAGCGCCTGACTGTTGTTATGTCTCTCCATGAGCTGGAGCTTGCGGCAAAGGTCTCGGACAAGATCCTCTGTGTCAACGGGAGATATGCCGGGAAGTTCGGAAAGCCGGAAGAAATCTTTCGACCGGGGGCCATTGGGGAACTGTTCGGGATATCGACAGGAAGCTATGACGAGGAGAGCGGGGGCATGGAGCTGGCTGCCCCGGAGGGCCAGGCGGAAGTCTTTGTCATAGCCGGCGGCGGGACGGGGAGAACTGTCTATCGAAGCCTGCAGAGGCAGGGGATCCCGTTTGCGGCGGGGATCCTGTTCCGAAACGATCTGGATTACCCTGTGGCAAAGGCCCTGTCCGCCCGCTGTATCGCGGCGGAGAGCTTTGAACCCGTTCCGGAGGCCCTGCTTTTGGAGGCAAGGGAACAGATAAACGCCTGTCAAAAGGTGATCTGCTGCAGGGAGACATTTGGAACCTATGAGACCGCCAATGCGGAACTGCTGGCCTATGCAGAGCGGAGCGGGAAATTTAAGCGGGGAGGCATCCGGTCATGTCAAAAGTAATTATGATCCAGGGGACGATGTCAAATGCAGGCAAGAGTCTGCTGGCCGCGGGGCTGTGCAGGATCTTTCAGCAGGACGGTTATCATCCGGCGCCTTTTAAGTCCCAGAATATGGCGCTGAATTCCTATGTCACGGCGGAGGGGCTTGAGATGGGCAGGGCCCAGGTCATGCAGGCGGAGGCGGCGGGGATCGCCCCGGCGGTGTGCATGAACCCGATCCTGTTAAAGCCTACAAGCCACACTGGTTCCCAGGTGATCGTCAACGGGGAAGTGCTGGGCAATATGAGCGCCCGGGATTACTTCGCCTATAAAAAGAATCTGGTCCCCGAAATCCGAAAAGCCTTTCGGAAATTGGAGGAGACCGCCGACATCATCGTGATAGAAGGGGCGGGAAGTCCCGCGGAGATCAATCTGAAAGAGAACGATATCGTGAATATGGGGTTGGCCGAGATGGTGGATGCCCCCGTTCTTTTGGTGGGGGACATCGACAGGGGCGGCGTATTTGCCCAGCTCCTGGGAACGCTGATGCTGCTGGAGGAAGCGGAAAGAAAAAGGGTGAAGGGCCTCATCATCAACAAATTCCGTGGGGACAAGTCCATTCTGGATCCGGGGATCGAAATGCTGGAGCAGAAGGGCGGGATCCCGGTGGTGGGCGTGGTTCCCTATATGGAGCTGGCCCTGGAGGACGAGGACAGCCTGACGGAAAGGTTTGAGAAGAGGCAGGAGGGCCTGATCGACATTGCGGTGATCCGATATCCCAGGATATCCAATTTTACGGATTACAATGTCTTTGAGCAGATTCCAGAGGTGTCCGTGCGGTATGTGGATCGACCGGGGCAGCTGCGGCATCCCGACCTGATTATACTTCCCGGAAGCAAGAACACGATGGGCGATCTGAAGTGGATGCGGCAGAACGGACTGGAGAGCCTGATCAAGGAGCTGGCGGAGGAAATCCCGGTCTTTGGCGTCTGCGGGGGCTATCAGATGCTGGGGGAGAGAATATCCGATCCAGACGGCGTGGAGGAAGGGGGAAGCCTTCGGGGCATGGAACTGCTCCCTGTCTCTACGATATTGTGCCGGGAGAAGGAGCGGCGGCAGACGGAAGGCGTGATCAATGGGCTGGAGGGGCCTCTGCGGGGGCTCTCAGGACTGCCGTTCCGGGGATATGAGATCCATGCGGGGCGAACGGCGATAAGCGGGGGAGAGAGTACCGAGGCAGTGGAGATTTCTGCGGTATGGACGGCGGAAATTCCTGCGGTGCTGTACGGCGGTAAGAATGTCTACGGGTCTTATATACACGGATTGTTTGACCGGAGGGAGACGGCCCTGGCCGTCATAGAGACGCTGGCGGAGAGAAAGGGGATCCGGCTGTCCGGCGAGGGGCTGGAGGATTACGCCTCTTATAAAGAAAAGCAGTATGACAGGCTGGCGGATACTCTGCGGTCCTGTCTGGATATGGAGTACATCTATGGGATACTTGGAGAGTCACATCTGGGATAATATGACGGCCGGGGAGCTGAGCCGGTTGAAGGTGACGGCACCGGACGAAACGGTCAGGCGGCGGGTTCTGGAAAACTGGGACGCCGTGGCAAAGCCCATCGACGGCATGGGGAGATTTGAAGCCCTGACCGCACAGATCGGGGCCGTTACCGGTTCGGAGGGGATCGACATTTCCAAAAAGGCCGTGCTCATCTTTTGCGCGGACAACGGCATTGTGGAGGAAGGGATCAGCCAGTCCGGGCAGGAGGTAACCGCCGCTGTGGCCGGGGCCATGGGCAGGAAGCGTTCTGCCGTGTGCAGAATGGCGGCTCAGATAGGTGCGGACACCATACCGGTGGATATCGGCATTAACAGCGATCTGCCCATACAGGGCGTCCTTAACAGAAAGATTCGCCGGGGCACCGGGAACTTTCGGAAAGGCCCCGCCATGACGGAGGAAGAGGCGGTCCGGGCCATTGCGGTGGGGATGGATTTGGTCCATGCCTGCAGGGCGGAGGGGTACCGTATAATAGCGGCCGGTGAGATGGGGATCGGCAATACGACCACAAGCGGCGCGGTGGCGGCGGCTTTATTGAAGTGCGGAGCGGAGGAGGTCACCGGCCGGGGAGCGGGTCTGGACGACGCGGGATTGGAACGAAAGCGGCGGATCATCTCCGAGGCGGTGGAAAAGCATGATCTGAAGAATGTGCCGCCGCTTCAGGTTCTGGCTTCGGTGGGCGGGCTGGACCTGGCGGGCCTGGCAGGCGTATGCATCGGCGGCGCGGTCTGTCATGTGCCGGTGGTGCTGGACGGCGTGATCAGTATGACGGCGGCGCTTCTCGCGGAAAGACTTGTTCCGGGAACCAGGGACTATCTGCTGCCCTCCCACCGGGGAAAAGAGCCCGCGGTGGATAAGCTGATGGGGGAGCTGGCCCTGGAGCCGGTCATAGACGCAAGGATGGCGCTGGGGGAGGGGACGGGAGCGGTCATGCTGCTCTCCCTGCTGGATCTGGCCCTGAGCATCTATCACGACAGAATGACATTTTCGGAGATCCAGATAGAGAAATATGAGAGGTATTCCTGAGATGATGGTCCTGATCACGGGGGGAAGCGGCAGCGGGAAATCCGCTTACGCGGAAGAGTTGATTTCCCGGATCTCCGGGGGGAGAAGAAAATATTATCTGGCAACCATGCAGGTCTTTGACGGGGAGACAAGGGCGAGGATAGAGAGGCACCGAAGGCAGAGGAGCGGCAAAGGGTTTCTCACGATAGAACGCCCCGTGGCTGTCAGCGGCGTTTTGAGGGAGATACGGGGAGGCGCCGTGCTTTTGGAGTGTATGTCGAACCTTGCGGCCAACGAGATGTTTTCCGCCGATCCTCCCAGGTCTGCCGGGGAGACGGCGGAAAGCATCCTGGGGGATGTGGCGGAACTGGCAGGGGAACTGGAGGTCTTTGTGATCGTTACGAATCATGTGTTTGACGACGGCATCCTTTATGACGCTTCTACCATGGAATACTGCAAGGCTCTGGGAAGCATTAACGAGAGGCTTGCGGAGATGGCGGACAGGGTGGTGGAGGTTGTCGCGGGAATCCCCCTTGTGCTGAAAGGAGAGGAGCGGATATGCGGATCCTGAAAGCCTTTTGCATCGCTTTTTCCATGTATTCCCGGATACCCATGCCCCAGTTTGCGTGGAAGGACGAGGATATGAAATACGCCCTGTGCTTTTTCCCCTGGGTGGGTGCCGTCATAGGAGGACTGATCTGGCTCTGGAGCCGGCTGTGCGCCGCGGGCGGGGTGGGAAGGCTGTGCGCACTGCTGGTCTGCGCGGCGATTCCGCTTCTGGTCACGGGCGGGCTGCATGTGGACGGTTTTATGGACACCATGGATGCCTTTCATTCGTATCAATCAAGGGAAAAAAAGCTGGAGATCATGAAGGATCCCCACATCGGCGCTTTTTCGGTGATCATGGCGGTCACCTTTGGACTTCTCTATCTGGGGGCCCTGTCGGAGATCCGGGACCCGCGGCTTTTGAAAATTTTTTGCGCGGGGTTCTTTTTGGCCCGGTGTCTCAGCGGTCTTGGCGTTGTCTCCTTCCCGGCGGCAAAGAAAGAGGGGCTGCTCGTTACCTTTGCGGGCAGCGCGGACCGCGGGATCGTAAAGGCGGCGCTGTCCCTGCAGGGGATCCTGTGCGCGGGTTTTATGCTGTGGCAGTCGGTGATTGCCGGAGGTATCGCCGCGGTTTCGGGCCTCTGCGTCTTTGGATACTATTACCTCCGCTGCAAAAAGGAGCTGGGGGGAATCACAGGAGATACGGCGGGATACTTTACGGTGCTCTGCGAGGGGGTTATGGCGGTGGCTGTCGCTCTGCTGGATCTTTTTTGTTAGCATGAGAAGGAGGAGAAAATGAAGCTGGTCATCGGAGGATTTGCCCAGGGGAAACTGGGGTATGTCCTGAATAGCTGCCGGCCCCGGGAGTGCATTGTGCTGGACGGGAGCCTGAGCCTGAGCGAAGAACCCGGGGAAAAAGCGCTGGTGGTCAACCATCTGCACAGCTGGATCCGGGAATGTCTTTTAAGGGGCGGGCATCCGGAGGAAGAAGTCCTCGCCTTCGCGGAGCGGCATCCGGATTGTATCTGGATCAGCGACGAGATCGGAAACGGCATCGTGCCCGTGGACGCGTTTGAGAGGGAATACCGGGAGCGGACCGGCAGGATCCAGGTGATGCTTGCGGAACGGGCAGAGGAGGTCGTGCGGGTGATATGCGGGATCGGACAGAAGATCAAATAAAAGAACAACAAAAGGAACAACCAAATGAACAGGCAAGAGATCAGTCAGAAGGTCAAGCAGAAGAGCAGGCAAAAGATCAGTCAAACAGTCAACTCAAAAGTCTGTCCAAAGGTCAGTCAAACAGTCAATTAAAAAGATTGTCAAAGGATCAGTTAGAGTTATTCTTGATTCGGCATGGTGAGACGGCGTCGAATCATGAGCGCCGGTATCTCGGAAGAACCCAGGAACCTTTAAGCCGGGAGGGCAGAGCAGGGCTTTTTGAGCTGAAACAGGAAGGAATTTACCCGGAGGCAGGGATCGTCTTTTCCAGTCCTATGCAGCGCTGCCTGGAAACCGCCGGGATCCTCTATCCGGGAAAAACGCCCATCGTCATCCCGGAGTGGAGGGAGATCGATTTCGGCGACTTTGAGGGAAAAAACGCCGGGGAACTGCAGGGGGATCCCCGCTACCAGGCCTGGATCGACAGCGGCGGAACGCTGCCTTTCCCGGGGGGAGAGAGTCGGGAGGAGTTTATACGGCGCTGTTGCATGGGGTTAGACAAAATGCTGGACATGCTGAGGAATATGGAGATTTGTTTTCAGAATCAGGCAGCAGGTTACAAACAGGCCGCCGGTGGTCCGGGGGAAAGAGATGTCTGGGGAAAGGTTTTTCTGACTGGGAAAGTATGCGCCGTTGTCCACGGCGGCACGATCATGGCGCTGCTCAGTAAATTCGGAGGCGGGGAATATTTCGACTATCAGATCCCCTGCGGGCGGGGGTATCAATGTGTTTTGCGGTACGATAGGAGCGGCGGGCCGGGGACTGAACCGAAAGCCGGCAGGGCGGTGTCTGTCAACTGGATAGAGCGGATCTAGCGCTTTATTTCTTATTGAGAATAGTTGGGAAAAGTTGGGAAAAGGAGGGGACATGGGCTATCATATCACGGCGTTCTTTCTGGGATTCCTCCTGGACCTGCTCCTGGGGGATCCCTATTGCCTGCCCCACCCGGTGCGCCTGATCGGAAGGTTGATCTCGGGGCTGGAGACATGCCTGTTGAAAAAAGAAGGCGCGGGGGATGGGGAGAGGGGGATCAGAAGAGGGATCGTCCTGGCAGTCACAGTACCGGCAGCAGTCACGGCGGCAGCAGGGCTTCTTCTTGTTATGGCATACCGGCTCCATTCCGGGGTGGGATTGGCCATAGAAACTGTCATGACCTATCAGCTACTTGCGGCAAAATGTCTGAAGGTGGAGAGCATGAAAGTTTACAGGCGTTTGAAAGCGGGCGATCTGGAAGGGGCGCGGAAAGCGGTCTCCATGATCGTCGGCAGGGATACGGAGAACCTGGATGAGGAAGGGGTGTCAAAGGCCGCCGTGGAGACGGTGGCGGAGAACACTTCGGACGGCGTGATCGCCCCTATGCTGTATACGGCGCTGGGAGGCCCTGTCCTGGGATTTTTTTACAAGGCGGTCAACACGATGGATTCCATGGTGGGATATCGGAATGAGAAGTATCTGTACTTCGGCAGGGCTGCGGCAAAACTGGACGATCTCGTGAATTTCGTCCCGGCCCGGATCAGCGCGTATCTGATGATCCTTGGGGCGTGCTGTGGGGGAAAGGATTTTTCGGGGAAGCGGGCCTTCCGTATCTATAAGAGAGACAGACGAAAACACGCCAGTCCCAACTCCGGCCAGACGGAATCCGTTTGCGCGGGGGCTCTTGGCCTCCGGCTGGCCGGGGACGCCAGCTATTTCGGAAAGCCGGTGAAGAAACCCTATATCGGGGACGAGACCCGGAAGGCGGAGGCGGAAGATATCAGGCGGGCTGACCGGCTGATGCTTCTCACCGCCTGGCTGGGGGAGGCGGCATGTCTGTGCCTGATGGCGGCAGCAGGGCTGATCTGGGAAAGGATGTGAGCTTTAGGTGAGAGGGATCCATGGGGGCGATATTTACAGAAACCGGGTGAGCGTGGATTTTTCCGTGAATGTGAATCCGCTGGGAATGCCGGATGGGGTGAGGGCGGCCCTGGAGAAATCAGTGGAAAGGTGCGGCACTTACCCGGACCCGGAGGCAGAAGAGCTGAAAGGGGCTGTCAGCCGGATGCTCGGCGTGCCGGAGAAATATCTTGTATTCGGAAACGGGGCCTCGGAACTGTTCCTGGGGATCCTCCACGCCGTCAAGCCGCGACGGACGCTGATTCCGGTGCCCTCCTTCTATGGGTATGAGTACGCCGCGGAAGCGGCGGGCGGGGAGATTACCTACTTTCCGCTGAGCCCGGAGAATGGGTATCTTCCGGGGGACGATCTTTTGGAAGCGCTGACGGAGGATGTGGATCTGCTCTTTCTTGCAAACCCCAACAATCCCACCGGAAGATTGGCCGGGAAAGCATATCTGAAAAGGCTGTTGAAAGTCTGCGGGGAGAAGGGAATCCTGGCGGTGATCGACGAGTGTTTTATGGAATTTTGCGGCGGGGATGAATCCCTCCTGTCGGAGCTGGAAACGCAAGGGAACCTGTTGCTCGTCCGGGCGTTCACCAAAAGCTTTGCGCTGCCCGGGGTCAGGCTCGGGTATCTGCTCTGCAGCGACACATCCCTATTGAATGATGTGAGACGGCAGCTCCCGGAGTGGAACCTCTCCGTGTTTGCACAGGCTGCCGGCGTCGCCTGCACCGGTGAGCGAAGATTTTTGGAAAAGACGGTTTCTTATGTCAGGACGGAAAGGGAGTTTCTGGCGGGGAACTTAAAAAAATTGGGGCTGACGGTGTTTCCGGGGGAAGCTGATTTTATCCTTGCGTACAGCTCCAGGAACCTGTATGAAGAGCTCCTGGAGCAGGGGATCCTGATACGGGACTGCTCGAATTTCAGGGGCCTGTCAGAGGGGTTTTTCCGGATTGCCGTGAAGACCCGGCGGGAGAATGAGATATTGTTGAATGCGGTGGCCCGGACCGCGCCGGGGGAGATTCGGGAGCGAGGAAACAGAAGGGAAAAAGCAGGAGATTTAGGACATTTGGTGCCGGGGAAAATCTCGGAGCGAGGGAGCGAAAGGGAGAAAGAAAAAGATTTAGAACATCTGGTACCGGGGGAAAGCTCGGCGCGAGGAAGCGGAAGGGAGCAAACAGAAAATTTAGTACATCTTCGGCCGGAGGAGATTGAGAGGAGAAGCTTTGAGATCATCGGGCAGGAATTGGAGAAAAGGGGGATCTGCCTTCCGAAAGAGCAGGAGAGGATCACGAAGCGGGTGATCCACACCACTGCGGACTTTGAATATACGCGGACTCTCTGCTATTCGGAGCACGCTGTTGAGACGATCCAAAATTTGATCCGAAACGGCGCGGATATTGTGACGGATACGAATATGGCGCTTTCCGGGATCAACCGGAAGATCCTTGCCGGTTTTGGAGGCGAAGTCCACTGTTTTATGGCTGAGGAGGAGACTGTGCGGCTTGCGAAGGCCCGCGGGACGACCCGGGCGGCAGTCAGCATGGAGCTGGCGGCGGGGATCAAAAAACCGGTGATCTTTGCCATAGGAAACGCCCCCACGGCTTTGATACAGCTGTATGAAATGGTTAGGGACGGTGTCTTCCGGCCGGCGTTTATCATCGGGGTCCCGGTGGGGTTTGTCAATGTGGAAGCGGCGAAAGAACTGATCCTAAAGACGGACATACCCTATATCATAAACCGGGGGAGAAAAGGGGGGAGCAGCGTTGCGGCGGCGATCTGCAACGCCGTTCTGTATGAGCTGGCTCCCCGCTGACCGGGACGAAAAGACAGAAGAGCGCCAGGGAGGGGACGCTGGTTTTGAAAGCGTTGGGAATTTGCGGGGGAAGGAAGAAAATGCTGCGGTACGGATTTACCACCGGGAGCTGCGCGGCAGCGGCGGCAAAAGCGGCGGCCTATATGCTGCTCACCGGGAGAGAAAAAACAGAAATCGAGATAGAGACGCCGAAAGGAATCCCTTACCGTGCGAAGCTCACAGATATCATTCGCGGAGAACGGGAGGTCAGCTGCGCGGTGGAAAAGGACGGAGGGGACGATCCGGATGTTACTTCCGGGACTCTGATCTATGCAAAAGTTTCCTTTGACGAAAGCGGGGATCGGGAGATCCGGATCGAGGGAGGAAAGGGCGTGGGGCGCGTGACAAAACCGGGCCTGGACCAGCCCGTGGGAAGCGCGGCCATCAATCATGTTCCCCGGGAAATGATCCGGCGGGAGGTAATGCAGGTATGCGGGATCACGGATTACAGAGGGGGTCTGTATGTTGAGATCTCTGTCCCGGAGGGAGAACGGATCGCGGAAAAGACTTTCAACCCGAGGCTGGGGATCGTAGGGGGTATTTCCATACTGGGCACCAGCGGGATCGTAGAGCCTATGAGCACCCAGGCGGTACTGGACACCATCCGGGTCGAGATGAACCAGAAGAGGGCAGAAGGGTACGACCGGGTGGCGGTTTCTCCGGGAAATTACGGGCTGGAATTTATGAAAAAAACTTATGGCTACGATCTGGACAAAAGCGTGAAATGCAGTAATTTTATCGGCGCAGCGGTGGATCTGGCGGCGGAGCTGGGATTTCGGAGGCTGCTGCTCACCGGGCATATCGGCAAGCTGATCAAGGTGGCGGGCGGGATCATGAACACCCATTCCGGGGAGGGGGACTGCAGGATGGAACTGCTGGCCGCTTTTGCGGTGAGAGCCGGCGCGGGGCTGGAGTCGGTCCGCCGGATCCTGGAGTGCGCCGTTACGGAAGAAGCCCTGGGGATCCTGGACCAGTGCGGAAAACGGCAGGAGGCGATGGATCTCTGTATGGAGCGCATCTGTTATTATCTGGACAGACGGGCGAAGGGGAAACTTCAGGTGGACTGTATTTTGTACGCGAATGAATTTGGAGAATTGGCAAAGAGCAGGGGGGCGGAGGAATGGTTTATTTCGTAGGTGCCGGTACGGGCGCGCCGGATCTGATCACGGTCAGGGGGATGAGGCTGCTGGAACGGGCGGATATCGTTATTTATGCAGGCTCCCTGGTGAATCCCGAACTGCTCCGGTACGCCGGGGAGAACTGTGAAATTTACGACAGCTCAAAACTGATCCTGGAGGAAGTGATCGGGATCATGCGCCAGGGGGAGGCGGAGGGCAGAACGATTGTCAGGCTCCACACCGGGGACCCCAGCGTTTACGGAGCGGTCAGGGAGCAGATGGACGAGCTGGACCGGCTGGGGATCGCCTATGAGAGTTGTCCCGGGGTAAGCGCCTGCTTTGGGGCGGCGGCGTCCCTCAATCTGGAATACACCCTGCCGGGGATTTCCCAGTCGCTGATCCTCACCAGAATGGAGGGGAGGACTCCCGTGCCGCCGGGGGAGAGCATTGAGAGCTTTGCCGCCCACCGGGCATCCATGGCGATTTATCTGAGCGCGGGGATGCTGGAAGAGTTGAGCCGGAGACTGATTCGGGGAGGATACGACGGGGAAACGCCGGCGGCCATTGTGTATAAGGCCACCTGGCCGGAGGAGGAAGCCTATCTGTGTACGGTGGCTTCCCTGCCGGAGACCGCGGCGGCCCACGACATTACAAAGACGGCGCTGGTGCTGGTAGGGGATGTGCTCACCCATCAAAATTATCAGAAGTCCAGGCTGTATGCCGCGGATTTTGCCACGGGATTTCGGGAAGAGAAAGACGGCGTCCAGTCTGTGGAAGAAGGCGGCAAATGTGACGGCTTAAACTGACGCGATGGACCGAGAATGGCAGATGTGATGGCTTAAGCTGACGAGATGGACCGAGGATGGCAGATGTGACGGTTTTGACTGACGCGATGGGCCAAGAATGGCAGATGTGACGGCTCAGGCTGAAGCGATAGGTTGAGGACGGAAAAATGTGGAAGCTCAGGCAGGTGCAATGCGCATAGGATGTGGAAAAATGAGGTTAGAGGTCATCAGTTTTACGGAGAACGGGATCCGGCTTTCCCAGAGGCTGGCGGAGGCATGGGATGGCAGCATAAAAAGTTTTCAGGAACAACGGGGATGCGGCAGAAATGGGTTCTTTCAGGAAAGCGGGACGGCTGTTCCGGAAGGGATCGCGTTATATACAAAGTGCGGGGCGCAGTCGCAACAGGCACCCCAGGAGCTTTCCACCCTGAAGAAGGGGCAGGAATCTCAGCACCCCGTGGAGTTTGTGGAACAGAGCGTCGGAGATTGGGCGGGGGAGCGGATGCGGGAAGACAGGTGCCTTCTCTTTATCGGGGCCTGCGGGATCGCCGTCAGGGCGACAGCCCCCCATCTTCTGAATAAACTCTGCGACAGCCCGGTTCTTGTGATGGATGAAATGGGACAGTATGTGATCCCCGTCCTGTCCGGACATTACGGAGGGGCAAACCGGATCGCCGGGGAGATAGCGGCGGTTTTGGGCGCGGTTCCCGTCATTACCACGGCCACGGACCTCAACCATAAGTTTGCCGTGGATCTGTTCGCAAAAAAGAACGGCCTGCTCATTGTCAACAGGGACGGGATCGCAAAGGTATCGGCAAAGGCGCTGGCGAACCGGGAAATCACCCTGTCCGTTGAAATGGGGCATGTCCGTGAGGGCGCAAGACTTCCGGAGGGGGTCCGTCTGGTTTCCTATCCGCCGGCGGGGTATGTGGATGTGCTGATTACCGGGGAGGAAAAAGTTTCTGATGCGGTCCTGATCTTAAGGCCCAGGGAATACGCCTTTGGGGCGGGTTGCAGAAAGGGAAAGGAAGCGGAAAAGATAGAGGCTTTTCTGTGTCAATGCGCCGGGGAAGCGGGGATTCCCTTAGAACGGTTTTTCGCGCTGGCCTCCATCGACCGAAAGAGGGAAGAGCCGGGCCTGATATCCTGGAGCGAAAAACACCGGGTTCTCTTTTTGACATATACGGCGGCGGAGCTTTGGGAGGCGGAGGGAGAGTTTCAGGCTTCCGCGTTTGTGCTGGAGAAAACGGGGGTGGACAATGTGTGCGAGCGGGCGGCCCTGAAAGCCTGCGGTCCTTCGGGCAGGTTAGTTTACGGGAAACACGCGGAGGACGGGATGACGGCGGCGATCGCGAAAAGGGAATGGAGCGTGGCGTTTGATGAGGAATAAGATCTGGATCGTGGGAATGGGGCCTGGCCGGGAAGAGCTGATGACCGCGGAGGCGATAAACATTTTAGAAGAGGCGGATGTCATCGTGGGGTATACGGTCTATATCGATCTCTTAAGGCGGCGCTTTACAGGCAAGGAGCTGGTGTCCACGCCCATGCGCCAGGAGGTGCAGCGGTGCAGGCTCTGCTATGAAGAAGCGGAAAAAGGGAAGCGGGTGGCCCTGGTCTGCAGCGGAGACGCCGGAATCTACGGCCTGGCGTCCCTGATGTATGAGCTGGGGGAGAGGTATCCCGGGACGGAGCTTGCAGTGATTCCGGGAATCACGGCGGCCAGCAGCGGCGCGGCGGTTCTGGGAGCGCCATTGAATCATGACTTTTGCACCATCAGCCTGAGCGATCTTTTGACGCCCTGGGAAACGATCGAAAAACGGCTGGCGGCGGCAGCGGCAGGGGATTTTGCAATCGTGCTCTATAATCCCGCCAGTCATAAGCGGAAGGATCACTTAAAGAGGGCCTGCGACATCCTCTTGCGGTATCTGGAGCCGGAGAGACCCTGCGGATATGTGGAAAATATCGGCAGGGAGGGTACGAAGGCCGTGACCTGTACTTTGAGAGAACTGCGGGAGATTCAAGTAAATATGTTTACAACAGTGTTTATCGGAAATTCCCAGTCCCAGATCCTGGGGGGAAAACTGATCACAAAGCGGGGGTACCGGATTGAAAGAGATACTGTTATTTGCGGGGACAACTGAAGGGCGAAAGTTATCGGAATGTCTGTCGGCGGCGGGGATTCCCCATACGGTGTGCGTGGCTACCGAATACGGGGAGATCACAATGGGGGAGCATCCACTGGCGAAGATCCGCCGGGGCAGGATGGACCGGCGGGAGATGGCGGAATGGATCCGACAGGGGGATTTTATGGCGGTGGCGGACGCCACCCATCCGTATGCCGAAGAAGTCACGGATAATATCCGGGCGGCGCTGGAGGGAACGGATATCCCTTATATCCGGATCAAGCGGGAGACAGGCGGCGCTGGAAAGCGCGGCGGGAGGATCTTTCGGTTTGACACCCTGGAAGCCTGTGCGGCGGAGCTGGAAAAAACAGAGGGGAATATCCTTTTGACCACGGGGAGCAAGGATCTGGGGGCCTTCTGCGCCTCGGAAAAGCTCCGGGAGAGGCTGTATGTCCGGGTGCTGCCGGGGCTTGAGAGTTTAAGGCTCTGTATGGAGCAGGGGATCAGCGGGAAGCAGATCCTGGCGCTGCAGGGACCGTTTACGGCGGAGATGAACGAGGCCATGATACGCCAGTACCGGATCCAATGCTTAGTGACCAAGGCCAGCGGCAGGACCGGCGGATACCAGGCGAAGCTGGAGGCCGCAGAAAAAACCGGTATTTCCGTCTTTGTGGTCGGCAGTCATGAAGAAGATCCGGGCTGTTCTTTTCAAGAGGCGTGCAAAAAGATCGGGCAGCTCTGCGGAAAGAAGCTGGCGCCCCGGGATAGAATGGAGATCCTCCTGGCAGGCGCGGGAATGGGCGGGGAAAACAGTCTGACCGAGGAAGTCCGTCTGGCTGTTGAAAGCGCGGATCTCTTGTTCGGTTCGGAGCGGCTGATCTCCCGGTTTCATCCCAGAATCGAAAAAAAGCCCTATTATCAGGCGGAGCAAATCCTGCCGTATCTGAAAGAAATGCAGGAGAGCCTGTCTTTGGAAAACGGCAGGGTGGTGGTCCTCTTTTCCGGGGACACCGGGTTTTACAGCGGGTGTAAGTCCCTGTATCGGGAACTGCTGGCGGAGATCCGGGGAGGCGGGCTTTCCGCCGATGTGCGGATTCTGCCGGGGATCTCGTCGGTGGCCTGCCTTGCCGCCTGTATCGGGGAGAGTTATCAGGACGCGGTCGTCTTCAGCATGCATGGCAGGAAGGTTTCTGATCCGGCGGGCTGGATCGCGGGGAACAGGAAAACCTTTCTTCTGATGTCCGGCCCGGAGGATGTCCGGAACCTTGGCAGCGCGCTGCTGGAGGCGGGGATGAGCCGCTGCAGGATCCTGGCGGGCTTTCAGCTCTCCTACCAGGAGCAGAGGATTCTGGACCTGACCCCCGAGGAATGCTGCGGGGTAAGGGAGGAAGGACTCTACACCTGTTTTGTCGAAAATCCCTGTGCAGTTCAGAGGGAGTTGACTCCCGGAAAGGCGGACGGGGAGTTTATCCGGGAAAAGGTTCCTATGACAAAGGCGGAGGTTAGGGAAGTAAGCATCTGTAAACTAAAGCTCCGGCAGGGCGCCGTAGTTTATGATATCGGAAGCGGGACCGGCTCTGTCGCTGTGGAGATCGCAGGATTGTCCGGCGATATTCCGGTGTACGCCATCGAGCGGCGGGAGGAGGCGGTCCGCCTCATAAAAGCGAACCGGGAAAAATTTCGATTGCCGAATATACAAGTCATCGCCGCGGAAGCCCCGGAGGGATTTGTGAATCTGCCGGTTCCGACCCATGCGTTTATAGGGGGCAGCGGAGGGAGGCTGCGGGAGATCCTGGCCGCCCTGTATCAAAAAAATCCGGAGATGCGCGTGGTCATAAATGCGGTCAGCCTGGAGACGATCTGTGAGATCCGGGATATTCTTTCACAGTTTCCCGTGAAAAACCCGGAGACGGTGCAGTTGCAGGTGAGCAGAGCGAAGCAGGCGGGGGAGCATCACCTGATGCTGGCGGAAAACCCTGTCTGGATCTGCGCGTTTGACTTCTGTGCGGGGGAAAGTGATCCAGAAGAGCCGGAGGCCCGCTGAATCGGGTGGATACAAGCGCTGTGCGCGGAAACGGAGAAACTATGAAATTAAAACGGGTCATGATCGCCGCTCCGGGGAGTGGAAGCGGCAAGACGACGATCACCTGCGCGCTGCTGCAGACCTTGAAAAAGATGGGGCTTCAGGCGGCGTCCTACAAATGCGGCCCCGATTATATCGATCCCATGTTTCATGAAAAGGCCCTGGGGATCCCGTCGAAGAACCTGGACACCTTCTTTACGGGGGAGGAAGCGACGAGATACCTGCTTCTGAAAAACAGGACGGAGGAGGACATTGCTGTCCTGGAGGGCGTTATGGGGATCTTTGACGGGCTGGGCGGCGCCCGGGAAGAGGGTTCCTCCTACCATCTCGCGAAAGTGACAAAGACCCCGGTGATTCTCGTGGTGGATGCAAAGGGAATGGGGCGTTCTGTAATTCCGCTGATCGCGGGATTTCTGGCCTACGACAGGGAGCATCTGGTGAAAGGGGTGATCCTGAACCGGATGCGCCGGTCTTATTTTGAGACGGCCGGACCCATGATCGAAAAGGAACTGGGCGTCCGGGTGCTGGGCTTTATGGAAGAACAGGAGGATTTCCGCCTGGAGAGCAGGCATCTCGGGCTGCTGCTCCCGGACGAGACGGCCCATGTCGAAATCTGGCTGGAGACGGTCTCGGAGGCATTTCAGAAGACGGTTTCCGTAGAGGGGATCCTGGAGATTGCGGAGGGAGCAGAGCCCCTTGCGGAAGAAGCCGCGCCGTCCTTCGGCGGGAGAAGGTCCGGCGGCTTTTTGGCCCGCATCGCCGTGGCCAGGGACGAGGCCTTCTGCTTTTACTATGAGGACAATCTTCTGATGCTTCAGGAGATGGGGGCGGAAATAGCATACTTTTCCCCGCTTCACGACCGAAGCCTGCCGGAGGGGTGCGGCGGGATCCTGCTGGGAGGGGGATACCCGGAAGTCTACGCGGAGGCCCTCAGCGCTAATACGGCCATGCTGATGGAAATGAAAAACGCGGCGGCGAACCGGATGCCCATGACGGCGGAGTGCGGCGGGTTTCTGTATCTGCATGATGAATTGATTGACCGGAAGGGCAGACGGTATCCTATGGCGGGAGTAGTCCCGGCGGTCTGCCGTGACACCGGCAGGCTGGCGCGCTTCGGCTATGTGGAGATCGAAGAAAAGCAGGGGTACTTTCTGCCGAAAGGCGGGAAGATCAAAGGGCATGAATTTCACTATTTTGACAGCGAGGATAACGGCTGCGGCTGCCTTGCAGTGAAACCGGCCACGGGAAAAAGCTATCCCTGCGTGATGACCGGCGAACAGTATTGGATGGGGTTCCCCCATCTCTATTATCCGTCGAACCCTGCTTTTGCAGAGAACTTTTTGAAAAAGGCGGAAGCGTATGGAAGGAGGTGAGCTTTATGGAAAACTCTTATCGCTATTTTGAAAACAGGGAGTGCCGGTATTTTCCGTGCCACGAAGGTCTGGAAGAGTTTAACTGCCTGTTCTGCTATTGTCCCCTATACACCCGGGAAGACTGCCCCGGGAAGCCTGAATATATGGAAAAGGCGGGAAGAAGGATCAAGGTCTGCACGGGCTGCACATTTCCCCACAGGCCGGAGAATTATGAAAAAGTGCTGGAAGCGCTGAAATCGTGAAACCGGATAACGGTGCCGCCGCGGCCTAAAAAGAGAGCGATAGCCTGAAAGGAAGCGGCCTGGTCCGGCAAAAAACGAACATCACAAAAGAAGTGTAAAATTTTGGCTTTCCCCTTGTCAAAAAACAGGAATTATGCTATAATCAACTCCGTTGAGGTTTCGGGCCGGAGGGAAAATGGCCAGTTGTCCATCGACAAGGGGCTGTCATATACGAGAGTTCCCGATCAGGCTCCATGGTCAAGCGGTTAAGACATCGCCCTTTCACGGCGGTAACACGGGTTCGATTCCCGTTGGAGTCATTACCCGAAAGGGTTTGCGGACCTTTAGCTCAGTCGGTTAGAGCAACCGGCTCATAACCGGTCGGTCCTGGGTTCGAGTCCCCGAAGGTCCATGAAGCGTGCACAGACAGTCGAAGAAAGTCCGCGGTCTGTGCGCGTGTACCGTTCTCAAATATCTGTCCCGGTTTTTCGGACAGATCATATGGCCCAGTGGCTCAGTTGGTTAGAGCGCCGCCCTGTCACGGCGGAGGTCGTCGGTTCGAGCCCGATCTGGGTCGTTTTATGGGGTCTTAGCTCAGCTGGGAGAGCATCTGCCTTACAAGCAGAGGGTCATAGGTTCGAGCCCTATAGGCCCCAT
>CANQEV010000033.1 GCA_947595925.1 uncultured Acetatifactor sp.
CGGCGTTTACAACCATGAGCTCTACTTTGACGGGATGCAGCCCGCGGAGAACCAGGAGGACCCCAAGGGGAGCATCCTGGACGCCATCGTGCGGGATTACGGCACCCTCCATGATTTTAAGGAGCGCATGAAGACGGCGGCGGTGAGCCGTTTCGGGTCGGGATACGCCTGGCTGGTCTTAAAGGAGGACGGGGCCCTGCAGATCCTTACCACGGCCAATCAGAACACGCCGAACTTAAAGAGGGAGATCCCGATCCTGACCATCGACGTCTGGGAGCACGCCTATTATCTGCAATATCAGAACCGAAGAGAGGAGTATGTGGACGCCTGGCTGAAACTCATCAACTGGCGGAAGGCGGCGGTGCGTTACGAAGAGGGCCTTCAGGAGATGGAGAGGCGGATCCTGGAGCACGGAAGGACCCCGGAGGCTGGAAATCTGCCGGACATGACCTTTAAGCCGGAGATCGTCTTCGAGGGCGTATCCACAAGACAGAACCCGGAGGGGCCCAGGGAGGAAAGCAGCGCCGGCGCAGAGTAGTAGAGCTCTGTGCCGGCTCATCCTGCACTGAAATTTTCAACACGCTTTTTTCGCTCTTAATCCCATAAAATCATAGACTTTATTGATTTTAACTTAAAGCGGTATGTTCGGGAAGTCGTTCAAGCGGCTGTGTATTTTTTCCATCCATTGATGCACGGCCTCTACATTGTCCGCCTCGACAGCATTCCAAAGGCTGTTTGATCCATACTGGATATCAGATTTCCAGAATGCAGAGATCACGGCATACAGGCAGTGAAAGACTTCTTTTTGCTCGTCTGTAAAAGGACGTTCTCGGTGATACCCATGTAGAAAAGCAGACAGAATCAAACTTTCCTGTCTGCCGTCGAGATCTTTCGGATAGTCCATTAGTCTGGCCTCGAAAATAGCCTGCATGACTGCATCATAGTACAGAACCGCGTCTCCACACCGATTGAAATCATATATCCCTACGGCACCGTCAGTCGTTTGATATAAATTACAGTCGCTAATGTCACCCTGAACTGCGTATTTCGGCTGCTTTTCAAAAATCCGTATCTTTTCAAGCAGACGATCATATTGTTTCACGATTTCTTTGTAAAGAGGAGCGTCCACCGATACCATAAATTCTTTTTTCTCCTGAAAATCCTGGAAACTGAAAAGATCGTTTGGGCCAAGAGGATCAAATATGATATCGTTCTGAACATGAAAATCTGCAGCTTCCGCAATGTTGTGCATCCGCGCCAGCAGTGCGCCGGTCTTTTCGGCAATCTCTTCAGTGACCATATGGATTTCTCCTGTCACAAACGCTTCTACGGTCACGATCACTTCATAATCGCCAATTGTGTATATCCGGGCGTACTCCCGGTTTGACGAAAAGAGTGCAGGGGTTTCAATTCCGTGTTCAGCCAGCATTTTTGCAAATTCACTTTGAGCCTTGACAATTTCCAAAGTGACGTCTGATTCATTTTTGAATCGGACAACTACGGAATTTCCGTTTGCAAGCTCCGCTTTGACAATTAAACGAACTTCCTTTGAAGCCGGATCTTTTTCCTCATAGTGTGATCTTTGCAGTTCTGAAATGGATACGATTTCCGAATGAATATTGAAATCGTTCAATATCTCGGTAAGTTTTTCATTTGAAATTGTCAGCATATATAACCTGTTCTTTCAATTATTATTTATGTCGACATAGGCTAGTTATTTCCTTCTGTGAATCACGGTTTGTCAAATTGTCGCCTATTCGACATTCAATATTATACCATTCAAATGTGCAGAAATCTACTGTTCTTTAAGACGGTTGATCAAATATCAGGCCATTCCCAATATGCCGCAGAACGACCAGGATTGCAATAGTAACCCAAATGCCTAAAATCGATGCGCTGCTATGGAAATCTGTCGCTCCGTATGGTATAGTATTATATAGGTCTTTGATGAAATTGCGGATAAAACATTTTGACCAATCATACAATGATGAGGTGATAGCATGACGGATAACGAGCAGAAGCAAGCCGCCAGAAGATTTGCGGCCAACTGGAAAGATAAAGGATATGAGAAAGGGCAGAGTCAAGCTTTTTGGTTGTCTCTTCTGCGGGATGTCTTTGGGGTGGAGCATCCGGAGGAATTTATTGTTTTTGAGGAACAGGTGCATTTAGACCACACCAGTTTCATTGACGGGAGAATTCCAGCCACCAAGGTTCTTATTGAACAGAAAAGTTTGGGTAAGGATTTAAATAAACCTATTAAACAGTCGGACGGTACTTTGCTGAATCCGTTCCAGCAGGCCAAGAAATATATCCTTGAGTTGCCCGTATCCCAGCATCCCCGCTGGGTAGTGACTTGTAACTTCGCGGAGTTCTATGTCTATGATATGGAGCGTCCGGGTGGCGAGCCAGAGAAGATATTGCTTGCCGACTTGGAGAAAGAATATTATCGGCTTCAGTTTCTCGTTGATACTGGCAGCGACCACCTCAAACGCGAGATGGAGGTTTCCGTCGCAGCCGGTGAAATCGTCGGACTTTTGTATGACGCCTTCCTCAAGCAGTATAAGGATCCGACCAGCGAGAGTACGCTCCGCAGTCTGAACATCCTTTGCGTCCGGCTGGTGTTCTGTCTCTATGCCGAGGACGCGGGGATTTTCGGTAAGCACGGTATGTTCCATGACTACCTTGCCGGATACGACACTCGACACATCCGCAAAGCTCTGATTGAATTGTTTCAAGTGTTGGACACCGTGCCTGACGAGCGTGACCCGTACATGGAGCCGGAGCTTGCCGCATTCCCCTATGTCAACGGCGGCCTATTCCAGAACGAGGATATTGAGATTCCCATGTTCACCGACGAAATTCGTGAACTGCTGCTGACAAAAGCCAGTGAGGATTTTAACTGGTCGGAAATTAGTCCAACGATTTTCGGAGCGGTCTTTGAAAGCACTCTAAATCCGGAGACCCGGCGCTCTGGCGGGATGCACTACACCTCTATCGAAAACATCCACAAGGTCATCGACCCGCTGTTCTTGGACAGTCTTTATGAAGAATTAGAGGAATGTAAAAATAAACCAGTTGTGGGAGGTGCACGTACAAAAGCCTTACAGAAATTCAAATCAAAACTGGCCAGTCTCAAATTTTTAGACCCTGCTTGCGGATCTGGTAACTTCTTGACGGAAACATATATTTCCTTGCGCAGGATGGAAAACGAAATCATCAAAGAGTTTTATGATGGAGTCGCAGGTCAAATGACTTTTGACTTTATTGATAGCGATTTTTTAGGAATTGAAGTAAACATCAGTCAGTTCTATGGTATTGAGATCAATGATTTCGCGGTGACAGTGGCAAAGACGGCTCTTTGGATCGCGGAGAGCCAGATGCTGAAGGAGACGGAAGATATTATCCTGATGAATCTGGACTTCCTGCCGCTGAAAACCAATGCGTACATTGTTGAGGGCAACGCTCTGCGGATAGATTGGGAAAGCATAGTTCCAAAATACAAGTTGAATTATATCATGGGTAATCCGCCGTTTGTTGGCGTAAACTATTTGACCGATTCCCAGAGAAGTGAAATGGATTTGATTTGGGGAGATATCAAGCGCGGAAAGCTTGACTATGTAACTTGTTGGTATATAAAAGCATCTGATTTTATTGTAGGCACAAAGATAAGAGTAGCACTTGTTTCAACTAATTCTGTGACGCAAGGAGAACAAGCAAGTGCATTGTGGAAAGTTTTGTTTTCTAAAGGCATTCACATAAATTTTGCTCATAGGACTTTTATCTGGGATAGCGAGGCATCATTAAAGGCTCATGTACATTGTGTAATAATTGGATTTAGTGCTGATGAAAGCAATAGTAAAAAGTGGATTTTTTCTTCAGGAAGAGTGGTTGAGGCATCCGTAATTAACGGATATCTTTTGGATGCACCATCTGTAATTATTGAGGAGAGAAGTAGTCCGTTGTTTGATGTTCCTGCAATAGTCCGGGGCAGTCAGCCGACGGATAATGGGTATTTTCTGTTTACTACAGATGAGATGAATGAGTTTATCAGGAAAGAACCACAATCAGCACCATATTTCAAGCGTTTTATGATGGGAAAAGAATTTATCAACAGCATAGAGCGTTGGTGTTTATGGATGCCCAATATTAGTCCGATAGAGTTAAGAAATTGTCCAGAGGTTATGAAACGTGTTCGGCTAGTCAAAAATATGCGATTAAACAGTAAAAACAAGCAAACACAGATATCGGCTTCGGTGCCATGGCGTTTCGGCCAGTATAGGCCGCCTGCCCCGCATTACATAGCTTTTGCCAAAGTGTCGTCGGAAAGAAGACGATATATACCATTTGGCTTTATGACTGATGAGGTTATTCCTGGCGACAAACTATTTACCATACCGAACGCAACGCTGTATATGTTTGGTGTGCTAACATCCAATGTACATATGGCTTGGATGCGGACAGTGTGTGGACGCTTAAAAAGCGATTATAGCTACTCAACTACTATCGTTTATAACAACTTTCCCTGGCCTACGCCTACGGATGCGCAGAAAGCGAAAATTGAGCAGACCGCGCAGGGCATTTTGGACGCCCGCGCCCTCTATCCGGACGCCAGCCTTGCTGATCTTTATGACGAGGTTGCCATGCCGCCAGAGCTGCGAAAAGCTCATCAAGAAAACGACAGGGTTGTCATGCAGGCATATGGCTTTTCTGTCAAAAACATGACCGAGAGCGAATGTGTGGCGGAGCTGATGAAGATGTATCAGAAACTTGTAGAGTAAAAATATATTTGCAACCTTACAGTTTACTGCGAATGAAGTCCTAAGAAAAATCTTGCCAATGGCAGAAGAAAATCTTTGTATTATTCATCCTATTGCTGTGTTTTACAGGGATTGAATCTTATGTCAAAAACGGCCATACTTAGTCGATAAACCGAGTATGGCTGTTTTTGTTCTTGTGCCCCCCCTGTTTGGCAATTGCCCTATGTCGATATTATTTCGATGCTTTTTTATTTTGGAAGTTGCCCGAAAACGCGTATTTATTGCTCATAAGTCCTCTTTGCCTTCTTTATAAAACAATATCGTAAGAATATAAATGCATCAATGGTGCGTCTGTAAAAAGATCTGTCGGGCCTGTATTTGACGCCCGGGCGGTATTATGGTATGGTAAGAGGGACGGTGTCCGCACCGGAGAACGGAGAAGTGCGGTTTTCTGCCGCAGGAGATATTGAGAAACAGAAGACAGGAGAATCGACGTGAACCTATTGAAAAAGCTTGTCGTAAGGGACGGAGAATTTTACAAGAGAGTGCTGACGCTGGCGCTGCCCATCGCCATGCAGAGCCTAATTACCATCGGCGTCAACATGCTGGATACCATCATGGTGGGAAGGGTGGGGGAGACGGAGCTGTCCGCGACTTCCCTGGCGAATCAGTTCATCAGTATTTATCATATTTTCTGCATGGGGCTAGGCATGGGGGCCTCCGTATTGGTATCCCGCTACTGGGGGATGCGCGATCAGGAGCAGGAGAGGGCCATGAATGCCCTGAAAAAGACGATCTGCATCATGATCCGACTGACGGTGAGCTTGGCGCTTCTCTTTGCGCTCCTTACCTTCTTTATCCCGGATTCCATCATGAAGATGTACGCGGTGGAGGAGGGCATCATCTCCAATGGCATAGTGTATCTGCAGTATTCGGTGGTCACTTACTTTTTCCTGGGACTGTCCCTGGTCTGCACCATCGTGCTGCGGAGCGTGGGGCAGGTACATATCCCGCTCTTTGTGTCCATCGGGGCCTTTTTCGTAAACTTCCTCGCAAACTATGGATTGATCTTCGGTCATTTCGGCCTGCCCCGGATGGGGGTTGCCGGCGCGGCGCTGGCAACGCTGATCGCCCGTATTTTTGAGGCTTCCATTATCTGCGGCTATCTGTTCTTTGTGGATAAAAAGATCCGTTTCCGCCTGAAGGACCTGGCGATGAAGACCGGGGACCTGCTCGGCGAGTATGTACGGATCAGCATTCCGGTTCTGATCAGCGATGGGATCCTCGCCATCGGCAACAATACGGTGGCCATGGTGATCGGAAGGCTGGGGGAGAGCTTTGTGGCGGCCAACGCCATCACCTCCGTGACTCAGCAGATGAGCTCCGTCATGATCCAGGGCGTCTGTCAGGCGGGAGGGATCGTGACCGGTCAGACCCTCGGGGAGGGAAACCGGGAGAAGGCCCAGGAGCAGGGATATGGGTTCCTTGGCTTTGGACTGGCGCTGGGCGTCGTCTCCGCGGCGTTCATCCTGGCGGTCAGCGGGCCCATCATCCGGTCCTATAATGTGAGCGCGGAGACTGCCCGCATGGCGGAGCAGCTGATGGAGTCCATCAGTCTGATCGTGATCTTTCAGGCCACCAACAGCATTATGACCAAGGGCGTGCTCCGGGGCGGCGGGGACACGAAGGTTTTAATGATCGCGGACAATATCTTTCTCTGGGCCCTTTCCATTCCGCTGGGGATCCTGGCGGGCTTTGTGTGGCAGCTCTCCCCGTTCTGGATCTATGCGGCCCTGAAATTTGACCAGATCGCGAAGGCGGTCTGGTGCGTGCTGAGGCTGCACAGCGGGAAGTGGATCAAGAAGATCAACACGGGAAAAGCGCAGGGAGGAGAGCGTTATGGCGAAGTGGCTTGACACGGCAGTTTTTTATGAGATCTATCCCCAGTCCTTTCAGGATACCAACGCGGACGGGATCGGGGACTTTCAGGGGATCATCCGGCGGCTGGACTACATAAAGGAGCTGGGGTGCGATGCCATCTGGATCAATCCCTGTTTCAAATCCCCTTTCGGGGACGCGGGCTATGACGTGGCGGATTATTACACTGTCGCGCCCAGATACGGCACCAACGAGGACTTAAAGCAGCTCTTTCAGGAGGCCCATGCCCGGGACATGCATGTACTGCTGGATCTGGTGCCGGGGCATACTTCCACGGAACATCCCTGGTTCAAAGAGTCCATGAAGGTGGAGAAAAACGAGTACACGGACCGCTATATCTGGACCGACAATATCTGGGAGGCACCGGACGACATGGCTTCCCTCCGGGGAATCTCGGCCCGGGACGGTTCCTGCGCTCTGAACTTTTTCTCCTGCCAGCCGGCCCTAAATTACGGGTTTTACGAGAGGACGCGGCCCTGGCAGCAGGCTCCCGGGGATCCGGGGCCTCAGGCGACCCTGGCGGAGATGAAAAATATCATGCGGTTCTGGCTGGGGCTGGGGTGCGACGGGTTCCGCGTGGATATGGCGCACTCTTTAGTAAAGAACGATCCCGAGAGCAAGGGAACCATCGCTCTTTGGCAGGATGTGAGGGCCTTTCTGGACCGGGAGTTCCCGGAGGCGGTCCTGGTGTCCGAATGGGGGGAGCCGGACAAATCCCTGCGGGGCGGTTTCCACATGGATTTTCTGCTGCACTTCGGCCCCTCTCACTATAATGACCTGTTCCGCTGTGAGGAACCCTTCTTTTCCTCCCGGGGGAAGGGCGACGCCTCGGCTTTTGTGAAGAAATATCTGGAGAACCGCAGGAAAGCCGGGGAGGACGGCATGATCTGTATTCCCTCCGGCAATCACGATATGGACAGGCTGGCGAGATCCCTCCACGGGGACGAGTTAAAGATCGCCTTTGCGTTTTTGCTCTCCATGCCCGGGGCCCCCTTTGTCTATTACGGGGACGAGATCGGCATGCGCTATGTGGAGGGGCTTGCCAGCGTGGAGGGCGGCTACAACAGGACAGGCTCCCGGAGTCCCATGCAGTGGGACGGGACGCCGAACGCGGGCTTCAGCGCTGCGGCGCCGGAACAGCTCTATATCCCCCAGGATCCCGGAGCGGATCGGCCCACTGCGGAGGAACAGATGTCCCGGGAGGGAAGCCTCTGGAGGGAAGTGCAGAAGCTGATCTCCGTAAGACGGAAAAATCCTGCCCTGGGTAACAAGGGGTCTATACGATTCGTCCGGGCAGAGGAAAACGGCTATCCCCTGGCCTATATCCGGGAGAGCGGAGAGCAGAGCATCCTGGTGATCCTGAACCCCGGCCGGGAGGAAGCGGAACTTCCCATGGAGGCGGCGGGGCAGATCCGGGAAAGCGTCTATCGTTTCGGCGGCGAGGTAAAGGCGGACCGGGAGAGGAACCGGTATCTCGTCCCGGGACAGAGCACGGGATTTTATCTGCTGTGACAGTACAGTCCCGTCAATTCCGAAAAATGCGTCTGCGGAAAAGGTTTTCAGGATCCGGTTTCTAAAAGAGTGCCCTTTTAGGAATACTAAAGATGCTATTTCGGATATAAATTATACTTTCACAAGTATTGTATGAAATGTAAAAATACGGTAAGATAGTAAGAAAAACGGACAGGAAGGATTGGATGAATGAAAAAGTTATTGGACCTTCTGACAGAGGAGATGGGAAAAGCCTTTGAGGCGGCGGGATACGATAAAGCCCTGGGAAAGGTTGGAGTATCCAATCGTCCCGACCTCTGTGAATTTCAGTGCAACGGAGCCATGGCCGGGGCAAAGCAGTACCACAAGGCGCCCATGATGATCGCGGGCGAGGTGGCGGAGAAGCTGGCCGGCAGCAGGGCTTTCGCGGAGGCGGCAGCGGTGGCCCCGGGGTTTCTGAACCTGAAAGTGCGGGAGAGTTTTGTGAAAGAATACTTAGAAGGGATGCGGCGGGAGCCGAAGTTCGGTTATGAGAGCGGGAAAGCGCCGAAAAAGATCATCATCGACTACGGCGGCGCGAATGTGGCAAAGCCCCTTCACGTGGGGCATCTGCGCTCCGCGGTGATCGGTGAGAGCTTAAAGCGGATCAATCGCTATATCGGCAATGAAGTCATCGGGGACGCGCATCTGGGAGACTGGGGCCTGCAGATGGGCCTGGTGATCAGCGGCGTGCAGGAGCGCCAGCCGGATTTGGTCTATTTTGACGAAACCTATACCGGGGAGTATCCCAAGGAGGCCCCCTTTACCATCTCCGACCTGGAGGAGATCTATCCTGCCGCCAGCGCGAAGCAGAAGGAAGATCCGCAGTTCCATGCAAAGGCCATGGAGGCCACCTATAAGTTTCAGAGCGGCGTGCGGGGCTACCGCGCCCTTGGGGAAAAGATCCGCGAGGTTTCCGTCGAGGATCTCCGGAAGAATTACCAGAGCCTGAACGTGGAGTTTGATCTCTGGAACGGGGAGAGCAGCGTGGGAGACCTGATCCCGGAGATGGTGGACTACATGAAGGAAAAGGGGTACGCCTACATCAGCGAGGGGGCCCTTGTGGTGGATGTGAAGGAGGACACGGATACGAAGGAAGTGCCGCCCTGCATGATCCTGAAGTCCGACGGCGCTTCCCTGTATAATACGACGGACCTGGCTACGATCCTTGACCGTATGCGGCAGTATCAGCCGGATCAGATCATTTATCTGACGGACAAGCGCCAGGACCTCTATTTCGTCCAGGTCTTCCGCTGCGCGAGAAAGACAAAATTAGTGACGCCGGAGACGGAGCTGACCTGGATCGGTTTCGGCACGGTGAACGGCAAGGACGGAAAGCCCTTCAAGACCCGTTCCGGCGGCGTGATGCGCCTGGAAACCCTGATCAGTGACACCAAGGCGGAAATGTACCGTAAGATCCTGGAGGGCCGGGAAATGTCCGAGGAAGAGGCCCGGAAGGTGGCGGATCAGGTGGCGGTAGCGGCGCTGATCTACGGCGATCTCTCCAATCAGGCGTCAAAGGATTATATCTTCGATCTGGATCGCTTTACCTCCTTTGAGGGGGACACGGGCCCCTACATCCTCTACACCATCGTCCGCATCAAGTCGATCCTGAGCAAGTATGCGGAACAGGGCGGGGCGGTGGAAAAGGCCGCGCTCCGGGAGCCGGACTCCGCGGCGGAGAAAGCCCTGGCCCTGCAGCTCACCGCCTTCCAGGCCGTTATGGAGAGCGCGGCGGAGGAAAATGCGCCCCATAAAATATGCGCCTTTGTCTATGACCTGGCAAATTCCTTTAACCATTTTTACCACGAGGTAAAGATCCTGACCGAGGAAGACGAGAAAAAGAAAGCCGGGTTTATCGCCCTCCTTACGCTTACGAAGGACGTGCTGACGGACTGCATCGGCGTGCTGGGATTTGAAGCGCCGGACAGGATGTAGGAAAGCGTCGGCTCCGAAGTAAGTTGCTGAGAAGCCGGGCTGACGACATTTTTGATACGGACGGTTTTTACAATTGAATGATAAGAGCAATCCCCTGTATGTCTAAAAAACAAGGCATCAGGGGATTTTATATGCATTTGAGAAAATCTTGATAGTATGCCGTATTTGCCTATATGGAATTGATTCGGATATAGGCAAGTAAGGCATACTATTTTAAAATAGGCTTATGGAAAAAATCTAAAAATATACCTTGACAGACGAGGTATATTGTGGTAATTTATAACACATAGCAGGAAATACATCTCATAAATAAACTATCATGGGAAAGGGTGGTGAGAGAATGTCTATTGCATCGGATCTTTTGAGGGGGAATACGGATACCATTATCCTGGCCAGTCTGACGGAGCATGACAGCTATGGATATTTGATCAACAAGGAGATCATGGCGAAGACGGAGGCGCAGATGGAGCTGAAGGATGCGACGCTCTACACGGCATTCCGGAGGCTGGAGAAGGACGGTCTGGTGAGTACCTACTGGGGCGATGAGGAAGTGGGAGCCCGCAGACGCTATTATTCCATTACGGAAAAAGGGCGCGAAGTCTATGAGCAGCACAAGGCGGAATGGCGGAAAGCGAAAGAGATGATCGACAGTCTTTTGGTGTGAGAATAAAGTGTTGCGCTCCGGCGCAGGAAGGAGATAGAGATGGAAGAAAAGATTAGGGAGGCGATCCGCGATCTCTTTGAAAATGCCCCGGATTCCCAGGAGGCGAAGGAACTGCAGGAGGAGATGATCTCAAACGCGGAGGAAAAATACAGTGACCTGATGCAGAGGGGGTTTACGGATGAACAGGCATACACCATGGTGATGGCGTCCATCGGCGACGTGCAGGAGCTCCTTGCGGATATCGGCGCTCAGGCGGAACAGGAGGAAATTGGGGAGGATCCCACGGAGAATACCGAGGGCAAGCGGAGCGAGTACTGGGAAAAACAGAGCGAGTTTTGGAAGTGGCAGGGGGAGTACTGGGAGAAACAGGCCCGCAATCTCGGCCATCAGGCCAAGGGAGCCCTGAACACGATCCTGGAGAGCGGGGTCTGGGAGAACATGACCAGCGGCGTGAAACAGTTTATCGGAAACGTGGGGAGCAGTTTCCAGTCGGACGACGGCGCATACACCGATATGGAGCTTCGTAATTCGAGAAGATTTTCCAAGGACGGCGTGCGGGAACTGATCCTGGAGCTCCAGAATTCTGCGGTGGACCTGGACGTTCAGCTCACCACGGATGAGGAGATCCTGATCCAGGAGTATTATAATAAGGAGCCCCAGAAAGGCCAGCTTTTGGAATTCAATCTGAGCGGGAGCGAGCTCAAGATACGCTATGGGAGCGGCGCTATGGGCGTCCACAGAAGAGGAACCGTGAAGGTCATGCTGCCGGAGAGTCTTGCGGGCGACCTGGAATTGTTCCGGGCCGTGACGGTCAGCGGCGATATCACCCTTCAGGACATGGGAGCGGCAAAGCAGTCGTATAAGACGGTCAGCGGCGACGTCAAGGGCAAGGCGGCCATCGGCGACGTCACGGTGAATACGGTCAGCGGGAACGTGGAGTTTGAACTGTTGGACGGCTCCTGTCAGATTAACTCCGTCAGCGGCGATATCACCCTTGGAAAGGTGACGGGAAAGCTGACGCAGAATACCACCAGCGGCGACTTTTCCGTAGGGCAGATGTCCGGGAAACTCAGCCAGAATGCCGTCAGCGGGGATGTGGAGATCCGGGAGCTGGACGGCGACGGATCTTTCCATACGGTCAGCGGCGACGTGTCGGTGCATGTGGTCAAGGCGGGCGAAAGGCTGGAGCTGAGCACTGGAAGCGGCGATATAGAAGTCGTTCTGCCACAGGAGGCGGGAGTTCAGATGACCCTGGGCACGGGGAGCGGAGATATCCACACCTTCTGCGATCATATGGCGCAGACGGAGGAACATGTGGCGTATGAGAAGCACGGCAGCAAGCGCGCCGTGGGAACCGTGGGTACGGAGCCTTTCCTGCAGCTGAAGGCGAGTTCCGGCAGCGGGGATATTGAGGTCGGGAGATAGAGAGACTGATCATATAAAGAGACAGTTTGGCACGCAGATCCGCACCGGATCGGCGTGCCTCGTTTCTTATGCGGGGGGCGTATTTTGCAGATGCATTTTACGGCAGGCGCGGCGTTTCGGGTCATCGCCACGATGACAGGTTTACTGTTGCTGTGCGGTGGTCTTTGTTCCTGCAATGCGCTTTTAGACGACATGACATGGCTGGCAGAACTGTATCTTTTTTATAAAATTTTAATATATATGTTATTGACAAATCGGAAATCCGGGCCTATAAATGAGTTTGAAAAAAATGAGTGCAAAAAGTACAAAAGTGATTGGCTTGAAAGAAGCCGGAACAAACAGTACAGAAGATTCAAATAAGATACGAGGGGGGAGTAAAATGGCTGGGAAAGCAAAGGATGAGGGCGAGAACGACAGTTTTATGACAAAAGTGGCAACCTTTGTCGTAGACAGGCGAAATCTCTTTTTCCTGCTGTTTGGCATCGCGATCATTTTTTCCGTGGTTTCCATGAATTGGGTCAGCGTGGAAAACGCCATGTCGGCGTACCTGCCGGACACTACGGAGACAAGCCAGGGCCTGGACAGGATGGAAGAACAGTTCCTCACATACGGGACGGCACAGGTCATGGTGACCAACATTCCGCTCAGCGAAGCGGAAAAAATCGCGGACCGGCTGGAAGCGATGGATTCCGTGATCATGCTGGACTTCGACGACACGGAAAAGCACTTTCACAATTTTTCCGCGCTGTACGATATTACATTTGGCTATGAGGAGACAGACGAGCGGGCCCTGGAGGCCTTGGACGAGGTAAAGGAAATGCTGAGCGGATACGACGTCTATGTGTCCACCAGCATGGGAGACGCCTCCGCGGAACAGATTGCCAGCGAGATGCAGGTGATCAGCGTTCTGGTGGCGGTGGTGGTTGTCTCGGTGCTCCTGCTCACATCCCAGACCTGGGCGGAGGTGCCGGTGCTTCTGCTCACCTTTATCGCCGCGGCCCTGATCACGAAGGGCACGAATTTCCTGATGGGTACGATCTCCTTTGTGTCCAACTCCGTGACCATCGTGCTGCAGCTTGCGCTGTCCATAGACTACGCGGTCATATTCTGTAATCGTTATAAAGAAGAGCATCAGACGCTGGGCATCCGGGAGGCGGATATCGTAGCGCTGAGCAAGGCGATACCGGAGATTTCTTCCAGTTCGCTCACCACTATCGGCGGCCTCATCGCCATGATGTTCATGCAGTTCGGCATTGGCCGGGATATGGCGCTCTGCTTGATCCGGGCCATCCTGCTGAGCCTGCTCTCTGTTTTCCTTTTGATGCCCGGGCTCATCATGATCTTCGGCCGGGCCATGGACAAAACCCATCACAGAAGTTTCATCCCCAAGATCCCTTTCGTCGGAAAATTTGCCTATAAGACCAGATATGTGATGCCGCCCCTGTTCCTGGCGTTGATCATAGGGGCGTTCTGGATCTCTTCCAAATGTCCGTATGTCTACGGCTATTCCATGCTGGAGACGCCGGTGCAGAGCGATGCGATGATCGTGGACGCGATGATCGAGGAGAGTTTCGGCAGCAGCAATATGGTCGCCATGATCGTGCCGGCGGGAAATTATGAGAAGGAAAAACAGCTTTTGAAGGAGCTGGATTCCCTGCCCCAGGTGGACTATACCATGGGGTTGTCGAACACGGAGGCCATCGGCGGCTATATGCTCACGGATAAGCTCACCGCCCGGGATTTCTCGGAACTTCTGGAGCTGGACTACGAGGTGGCGGAACTGCTGTATATGACCTACGCGGTGAACGATGAGAATTACGCGAAGATCATCAACGGCTTGTCCACGTACAGCGTGCCCCTGATCGATATCTTCATGTTTTTGTACGACGAAGTGCAGGAAGGGTATGTGACGCTGGACGACGATATGATGGAGACGCTGGAGGATGCCCATTCCCAGATGCAGATCGCCCTGGATCAGCTCCAGGGAGAGGAGTACAGCCGGATGCTGGTCTATCTGAATCTGCCGGAGGAGGGGGAGGAGACGTTTGCCTTTCTGGATGAGATGCACGAGATTGCGGCAAAGTATTACGAAGAGCCGGTGCTGATCCCCGGGGAGGCCACCAGCCAGTATGATCTCTACAAGACTTTCCAGACGGACAATACGGTGGTGAACGTGGTGTCCATTCTGGCGGTGCTGGTAGTGCTCCTGTTTACCTTTATGTCTGCGGGTATGCCGGTGCTTTTGATCCTGATCATCCAGGGAGCTATCTGGATCAACTTTTCCTTCCCGGCGATCCAGGGAAAAAACCTGTTTTTTATGAGCTATCTGATCGTCAGCTCCATTCAGATGGGCGCCAATATCGACTACGCCATCGTGATATCCGGCCGGTTCATGGAGCTGAAGGATAAGATGCCGAAGCGGGAGGCAATTATCGAGACCATGAATTTTGCCTTTCCCACCATCGTCACTTCCGGGTCCATGCTGGCCCTGGCGGGGATCTTTATCGGCATGATGTCCTCCGACGGGGCGATCTGCGGCATTGGTCAGTGCCTCGGCAGAGGAACGATCCTCTCCATCATCATCGTCATGTTCGTCCTGCCCCAGATTCTTCTGCTGGGCGAGAAGATCATCGACAAGACTTCCTTTGCCGTGTCCATCCCGCTGAAGCTGGAGCGGATGTCCGGGCTGATGCGCGTGGACGGCATGGTACAGGGTCAGATCAACGGCACGGTCATCGGCGAGATGCACGGTTTTGTGCGCGGTGACGCCAGTCTGTTTGTGAATATGGGAAGAATGGAGCAGCGGGAGGATGACGGGAGCGGCTTGGAAGAGCTGCTTGAGAGAGAAAAGAACAAAGCTGCCGAGGTGAAGGAATGAGAAGGAACAGTATTCGTATCAGAGTGATGATCACAGGACTGGCGCTGGCGCTTATGTGGCATATGCCGCCGGCCGGCTGTCTTTATGCGGAAGCCGGGACGGCTGAGGAGACGGGCAAAGAGGAGACGGACGACGGAGAAGGGGCGGAAAAGAGTGGAGAAGATGCGGAAAGCGGAGAAGAGACGGCCCCGGAAAAGGTGACGATCCGCACCGCAGAGGATTTTCTGGATTTCGCGCGGCAGTGTTATCTGGACGCCTGGTCCGTGAATAAGCTGGTGGTCCTGGAGAACGATATCGACCTTTCGGAGACGGATTTTGAGATGGTCCCGGTGTTTGCGGGGACTTTTGACGGCGGCGGACATACGATCTCCGGGTTCCGCAATGTGGGGGACGGCTATGTGGGGGGCCTGTTCCGGTATATCACCCCGGACGGAACGGTAAAGAACCTGAACCTGAAGGGAAGCGTGGAGGGCACAGGTACCAAGGAGTGCATCGGCGGGATCTGTGGATTTAACTACGGGACTATACGAAGGTGCAGTTTTAACGGAACTCTGAACGGCCGGGATACGGTGGGCGGGATCGCCGGCACCAACGGCAGTTCGGGACTGATCCTGTACTGCAGCATCAAGGGGCATGTGTCCGGGTACTATATGACCGGCGGGATCGCCGGAGTGAACCATGGATTCATCAGCCAGTGCAGCAATTACTCCGGTATCAATAACGACAGCACCTGGGTGGAGGAAGACGACGAGATGGGGAGTGATCTGCTCTCGGGGATCGGCTCTTCCGACCGGGATATTGAGCTTTACAGCGGCGTGGACACGGGAGGGATCGCGGGTTTTTCCGACGGTACCGTGACGGACTGTGTCAATTACGGGACAGTGGGTTATGAACACGCGGGCTATAACATCGGCGGCATTGCCGGCCGGCAGTCCGGAGTGGTCAGCTTCTGCGAGAACAAGGGCCGGGTATATGGCAGGAAGGACGTGGGCGGCATTGTAGGGCAGATGGAGCCTTACATCGAGGTGGACGAGGCGGAATCCCTGCGGAACGCCGTCAATAAGCTCCACGATCTGATCGGAGGAACCCTGGATCATCTGCACGAGGGAAAGGATGCTGTAAAGAAGGATCTGGACAGCCTGACGGCGTACGGGGACGGCGTGCTGAGCACCGGGAATATGATGGCGGATCAGTTGGCGGATTTCATGGATACCAACATGAATCAGATTCGGGAGATCAACGCGCGGATGGATTATGTCGTGAGTCTGCTGCCGCCGATGATGGAGGATCTCACCGCGGCCGGAACATCCCTTGGGAATTTCAGCGATATGCTGAAACAGGCGGTGAAGGATGCCGCGATTCCAAACAGGGAAGCTGCCGGCGGGACTGCGGGGGCAGAAAATACGGCAGCTACTGGGGAAGACGGTGCGAAAAATACCGAAGAACTGCAGAAAGAACTGGAAAGACTGAGACAGTCCGCAGATACCGTTTCCGGCATCCTATTGGACGGAAACGGTTCCGTTAAGGAGTGGAGCGAACTTACTTCTGACCAGCAGGAACTCCTTGCCTCGGAGATCGCTGCGCTGATGGAAGAGACGGTTCAGGCGGAGCAGTCCGCCCAGGATGTGCTTGCGGAGCTGGAGCGCGTTGACGCCGTCACGGAACAGGCCCGCAGGGACCTGGAGACGGCGGCGGATCACCTTCGGGAGTCGGTCCAGTTCTTAAAGAGCGCGGCGGAACGGGCAAAGAGCGCCGCGGATTACCTGAATGGGCAGCCGGATATCCATTTCGTGGCGCTGGGGGAAGAATTCAACCGGAACCGGGAGACGCTGTACGGACAGCTCCAGGGAATCTCGGAAAGTCTGAAAAATCTGAATCAGAATGTCTCCGACTATTCAGACCTTACCAACGCGGATCTGAAGGCTGTGAACGATCAGCTGAACGTGGTCTTTAACCTTCTGGCGGACCACCTGTCCGGCGACCCGGAGCTGAGTGTGGAAGAGCTGTATGAGGAGGTTTCCGATGAGGAGATAGACTCCATTGATACCGGACGGACCGACTCCTGCACGAATCAGGGGATCGTCAAGGGAGATATCAATATCGGCGGGATCGCCGGTTCCATGGCCATCGATGAGGAGGATCCGGAGGACAATGCGGCGGGAAGCATCGACTATGAGATCGGCCGTCGTTTTATCATGAAATGCATCATCCGTAACTGCGAGAACCAGGGGTATGTGACGGCAAAGAAAGACGGAGCGGGCGGCATTGCCGGCTATATGGCGCACGGCCTTGTCATCGACTCCGAGAGTTACGGAAGCGTGGAGAGCACGGAGGGTGATTACGTGGGCGGCATCTGCGGCGAGTCCCTGACAGTGATCCGAAGATGTTATGCCCTTTGCAGCGTATCCGGCGGCAGGAACGTGGGAGGAATTGCCGGGTATGCGAATACGCTGAAGGATTGTTACGCCATGGTGGAAGTGGAGGCGTCCGCGGGCAGAAAAGGCGCGGTAGCGGGACAGATTGCGGAACAGGAAGACGGCGCGGAAGACGCAGAGCCGAACGTATGCCGGAATTACTATGTGGGAGATTCCGTGTACGGGATAGACGACATCAGCTATGTGGGAGAGGCGGAACCCATCAGCTATCAGGAACTCCTGAAGACGGAGGGCCTCCCCGAAGAATTTCGGCATCTCAAGGTCGTTTACAAAGTGGATGATATTTCCCTGGGCGAGCAGGAGGTAAAGTACGGCGAAAGCCTTTCCTGCCTCCAGTATCCCGTTCTCCCGGAAAAAGAGGGGTATTACGGCGTCTGGCCGGACTGCTCCGGGCAGACGATGAGGGGAAATCTGGTGTTGCAGGGAGAGTATCGGGACAATGTGCTTGTGGTGGAAAGCCGGGAAAAAGAGAAGCAGGACACGGAGGGGGCGTATGAGTTTCCTTATGGTCTCGTTGGCCAGACTTTTACGGAAGATACCCGGCTGGACGTCCAGCGGATCCAGATGTCGCCTCCCCAACAGGCCGCTGAAAGAGAATATGTGGTTTATCAGGTGACAGTGAGCGACAGCGGTTTGGAGGATGGAGAGACCCTGGCGGTCCGTCTTCTGAACCCCTATGAGGACGCGCTGATCTGGGAGTGGAAGGATGATGCCTGGGTACAGTTGGAGAGTATGCCCCGGGGGCGTTATCTGCAGGTCCAGATGGCGGGAGATCAGGGGGTCTATTGCGTTTCGGAAAATCATTCCGATACGGTGGTGATCGTCGCTGGGGCGGCGGCAGCAGCCGCAGTGGTAATCCTGCTGACCTTGTTAATCAGGGGACTCGTTTTAAGGAGAAAGCGGAAAAAAGAGAGGGTCCGGGAAGCGGAAAACGAGGACTGATTCTTTGTAATAACAAAAGCGCATAAATTTTCCCGTTTGGGAAAATCTGTATTTCACAGGGATTTCATGTTGGCGGCAGGAAATTTTTGCCGCCGGGAGAGAGCGGCTGATCCCTGGAATATGGAGAGATCCGAGACGGGAAAGGAAAAGTGGAATGAGTTATCTGCAGATTGAAAAGGTTGTGGGAAGAGAGATCCTGGATTCCCGGGGGAATCCAACCGTGGAGGCGGAGGTGACCCTGGCGGACGGGAGCGTCGGCCGGGGAGCGGCCCCCAGCGGCGCGTCCACCGGGGAGTTTGAAGCCCTGGAGCTCCGGGACGGGATCAAGTCCCGGTATCTGGGAAAAGGGGTAAAAAAGGCGGTGGAAAACGTCAACACCGTGATCGCGGAGGCGGTCCGGGGACTGGAGGTCTCGGATCTCCGAGGGGTGGATCAGGCGATGCTCCGGGCCGACGGCACGAAGGACAAGTCCCGGCTGGGGGCAAACGCGATCCTGGCGGTCTCCATCGCGGCGGCGAAGGCGGCGGCCCTGTCCCTGGATATCCCGCTGTACCGATTCCTGGGCGGGGCCGCGGGAAACTGTCTGCCCGTTCCCATGATGAATATCTTAAACGGAGGGGCTCACGCGAAGAATTCCCTGGATTTTCAGGAGTTCATGATCCTGCCGGTGTCCGCGGACTGTTTTAAGGAAGCGCTGCGCATGGGCGCGGAGGTGTATCACAGTCTGAAAAAAGTTTTGGAGGAAAAGGGACTGTCCACGGCGGTGGGCGACGAAGGCGGGTTTGCCCCGGATGCAGGCGGCGTGGAGGAGGTGCTGGATCTCCTTGTGGAGGCCGTAAAGCGAGCGGGTTATGAGTGCGGAAAAGATATCTGTTTTGCGCTGGACGTGGCCGCCAGCGAGTGGAAGAGCGAAAAGGGGAAAGGCAATTATCACCTGCCCAAGGCGGGGAGCGATTACTGCTCCGACGAGCTGATCGACATGTATCAGAACATGGCGGAAAAATATCCGATCCTTTCGATTGAAGATCCTCTGGACGAGGAGGACTGGGACGGGTGGAAAAAGATCACCGCGAAGCTGGGAGGAAAGGTGCAGCTGGTGGGGGACGACCTCTTTGTGACGAACACCTCCCGTCTGGAAAAAGGGATCCGGGAGAAGTGCGGCAATTCCATCCTGATCAAGTTAAACCAGATCGGCACCGTGTCCGAAACCCTGGACGCCATCCGGATGGCGCACGAGGCGGGATACACCGCTATCGCTTCCCACCGTTCCGGCGAGACGGAGGACGCCACGATCGCCGATCTTGCCGTCGCGCTGAACACCTGCCAGATCAAGACCGGCGCGCCCTGCCGGTCGGAGCGCACCGCAAAGTATAATCAGCTCCTGAGGATCGAGGAAGAGCTGGGCGGGAGCGCGGTGTATCCCGGAAGGAAGGCGTTTCGCGCAGACCTTGGCTGACCCGGAAGACCGGCTTCCAGAGGGATTGTATGGATAAAAAAATGATCCCTGGCATAAGATCAGTCGCGCATTAGGACGGCTTCCCGCGGGATTTTATGTGGGATTGTATGAATAAAAATACTTGCAATCCCCGGGATCTGTGGTACAATGAGGGGGACAATTGAATAATGAGAGATTTGTTTTCTGGAAGAAAAGGAGAGCATTATGAAGAAAAAGTTCTACGGTATTTTACTCATGGCGCTTCTTGTGGCAGCTACACTGTGCGGATGCGCAGGCGGCAGATCTTCGGAGGATGAATCCTCTGTCGGCACAGGTTCCCCCTCTTTGGGCGGATCCGTTGTGATCGGCGTTCAACAGGATATTGACAGTCTTGACCCACACAAAGCAACTGCGGCAGGAACAAAAGAGATTCTGTTTAACATTTTCGAAGGGCTTTTAAAGTCCGATGAGAATGGCAATTTGATCAACGCAGTGGCTAGTGACTACTCCGTTTCGGAGGACGGTCTGGTGTACACCTTCACCCTGCGGGACGGCGTAAAGTTCCACAACGGGAACCCCGTTACCGCGGAGGACGTCAAGTATTCGTTGGAGAGGGCATCCGGACTTCGCGATGGCACTGCGCTTGTATCGAGCTTGAAGACGCTTACCAGCGTCGATATCATTGACGAGCGCACGGTTCAGGTGACCACGAGCAGCGCCAACCTGGAGCTGATCTACAGCTTCACCACAGCGATCATACCCGCGGGCAGCGGGGAGGCTGAGGATGGCACGCCCATAGGCACCGGGCCGTTTTCTTTTGTGTCATACAAACCGCAGGAGGGCATCGTTCTGAAAAAGAACGAGGACTACTGGCAGGAGGGGCTTCCCTATCTGGACGAGGTGACCTTTAAGATCATCACCAACGCCCAGACCGCGCTGATGGAGCTGAAAGGCCATACCATCGATATCTATCCGTACCTGACGGATTCCCAGGCGAAGGAGCTGGAAACGGAGTATCAGATCATCGCCGCGCCCTCCAATGTAGTGCAGGCGCTTTTCCTGAACAATAAAGAGAAGCCCCTGGACGACGTGCGGGTGCGTCAGGCAATCTGCTATGCCCTGGACAAGAACCTCGCAAATGAGTTTGTGATGGGGGGAGCCAGCACGCTGATCAGCTCCGCCATGCTTCCCACCCTGAAGGACTACTATGTGGACCTGGAGGATACTTACGGGAGCGGTGCCAATATCGAAAAGGCAAAGCAGCTTCTGACGGATGCGGGTTACCCGGACGGGATCGACCTGACCATCACCATCCCCTCCAACTATGAGGCCCATATGCAGACCGGCGAGGTGGTGGCGGAACAGCTCAAGGACGCGGGGATCCGCTGCACCATAGAGCCTGTGGACTGGGACACCTGGCTGGAGGACGACTACGGGAACAGGAATTATCAGACCACGATCTGCGGGATCACCAGCGATATGACCCCGGGATATCTGCTGACCCGTTTCCAGACGAACTCCGACAAGAACTTTATCAACTTTGCCAGCGACGCTTACGACGAGGTCTATCAGAAGGCGGAGAAGAGTCTGGATCTGGCGGAGAAGGCGGAACTTTACAAGCAGGCCCAGAAGATCCTCTGCGACGAGGCGGGCACCGCTTTCATCCAGGTACCGCCCATTACCATCGCCATGAACAAGAAGCTGGCAGGCTATAAGTTCTATCCGATCTATGTGCAGGATATGAGCACGGTCTACTGGACGGAATAATCTTTGCAGTCCCGGCGTGCAGATCCCCAGGGCATGGGGCCTGCGGGCCGGACGAAAACAGCCGGCAGGCGGTGTCGGCATACGGATGCCGGACGAAAGCAGCTGGCGGACGGTGCCGGCGTACCGGAAGCAAGGGAACGGGCGCCTGGCAGCACATAAAAAACGGGAGAGGAGGCAGGCATGAAATACCTTGTAAAAAAAATCGTTACTCTCATTATGACATTGTTCCTGGTATCCGTGCTTGCCTTCCTCGCTTTTCAAATCATTCCCGGGGACGTGGTGACCTCCATTCTCGGTACGGAGGCCACGCCGGAGCGGGAGGAAGCTCTGCGGGAAGAACTGGGCCTGAACGATCCGCCCGTGCTGCGCTATCTGCATTGGGCCGGCGGCGTTCTGCGCGGAGATTTCGGCGAGAGCTATCGTTACTCTAAAAATATGAACCAGATGATGCCGGTGGCGGAGCTGATCGGGGACAAACTCCCGGTGACGCTCTGGCTGGCGGCGCTCTCACTGGTCCTGATTCTTGTCATCTCCATTCCCCTGGGTGTGTTCTGGGCCCGGACGAAGAGCCGGGCGCTGGACGTGATCTTCGGCGTCACCACCCAGGCGGCAATGGCGATCCCGTCTTTTTTCCTGGGCGTCCTTGTGACATACCTTTTCGGCATCCTGCTGAAGTGTTTTGCACCCGGCGGATATGTCAGCTACGAAAAGGATTTCCCGGGATTTTTGGGCTATCTGTTTTTTCCCGCTCTTTCAGTGGCGATCCCGAAGATTGCCATGACCGCCCGTTTCCTCAGAAATTCCATGCTCACGGAGAGCCGGGCGGACTATGTGCGCACCGCGTACAGCAAGGGCTGCACGGAAAGCCGGGTGGCCTACGGACATATCTTGCGAAATGCCATGATGCCGGTGGTCACCTTCCTGGGCATGATCATCGCGGAGATCGTGGCGGGCAGCATCGTCATCGAACAGGTCTTCAGCCTGCCGGGAATCGGAAGACTGCTGATCAGCGCCGTCTCCACCCGGGATTTCCCCGTGGTTGAGATCCTGATCCTATATATTACTTTTGTGGTTATCTTCGTCTATTTCCTGGTGGACGTCTTATACCGCGTCATCGATCCCAGGATCAGCAGTCAGTAAAGGGGAACGGAAGTCCGTAGGCTGCGCCGGCGGCCGAAACTGTGCGCCGCGGTGTATTCCATGGGGCACGACTATGTGAGCAGTCTCTGTCAGGGCTGGGAATGCGATGCGAGGCTGGCAATTTTACTTGGAGACAGAAGCATGAAAAAAATAGGTGCCTGGATAAAGGAGCAGAACGGATATTTCCTGGCGGGGCTGGCGATGGCCGGCCTTGTTTTGGTGCTGGCGGTTCTGAGCTTTTTCTGGACGCCGTACAGCACCACGGCCATGTCCGCGGCGGAACGCTTTCAAGCGCCGTCCCTGGGGCATATCTTCGGCACGGACAATTACGGAAGGGATATTTTTTCCCGGGTGATGGACGGCATCGGGGAGACCTTGTTTGTCAGCTCCCTGATCGTTCTTTTGTCCGCAGTGACAGGGATCCTGGTGGGCGCTTTTACCGGGTATTTCGGCGGGATCCTGGATGAGATCGTCATGAGGATCACCGACGCGGTCAACGGTTTCCCCAGCATCCTCCTTGCCCTGGTGGCAATCAGTATCCTGGGAAGCGGAAAGCAGAACCTGATCCTCTCTCTGGGGATCGTGTTTGCCCCCAGTTTTATCCGGATCGTGAGGAGCGAATTTTTACGCCTCCGGGACGCGGACTATATCGTGCGGGCGAGGCTGATGGGGGTGAAAAAGCTTCGGATCCTGTTCGTACATATCCTGCCCAATATCTTTTCCACTTTCTGGGTGAGCGTCACCATCGGCTTTAACAACGCGATCCTGGCGGAGTCCGGCATGAGTTATCTGGGCATCGGCATCCAGCCCCCGGACGCCAGCCTGGGAAAGATGCTATCCGACGCCCAGGGGTATCTTGGGAGGGCCCCCTGGTACGCCCTGGCCCCCGGTCTGGCCATCGTCTGGATCGTTCTGGGCTTTTCCCTGCTCAGCGAGGGCATCCGCAGAAAGGGGGAGGCAGCATGATTCGCATTGAAAATCTTTCCGTCGCTTTCGACGGCCCGGAAGTGGTCAAGAACGTGAGCCTCACCATCGAGGACGCGGAGATCCTGGGCGTGGTCGGGGAATCCGGCTCCGGGAAATCCGTGACGGCCCTGACTTTAATGGGGCTTGCGGCGTCGAACGCCCGGGTGACCACGGGAAAGATCTATTATGACGACACGCTTCTTCTGGAAGCGGGAAAGCCCCGGGATAACGGGCTCTACCGGGAATTTCAGGGGGATAAGATGTCCATGGTCTTTCAGGAGCCCATGACTTCCCTAAACCCCACGAAAAAAGCGGGAACCCAGGTGGAGGAGATGCTGATCCTGCACGCGAAGGGCATGACCCGGGAGGAACGCCGGGAAAAGGTGCTGGAGACGTTCCGGAATGTCGGCCTTCAGGATGCGGAGAGGGTGTACGGCTGTTATCCTCATCAGCTCTCCGGCGGTATGCGCCAGAGGGTAATGATCGCCATGGCGGTGATCCTGCACCCGGGTCTGATCGTGGCGGACGAACCCACTACGGCGCTGGACGTGAGCGTACAGAACCAGATCATGGACCTCCTGCAGAAGATCAACCGGGAGCAGAAAAATTCCCTGCTTTTTATCACCCATGACCTGAACCTGGCGAGACGGCTCTGCGGCAGGATCGCGGTGATGCAGGACGGACGGGTGGTGGAGAGCGGTCCCACGGAGGAAATCTTTGAAAATCCCAGGCAGGATTATACAAAGAAACTCATCGCTGCCGTGCCGAAGCGGATCGGAAAGAAAAAGATGGATCAAAAGGAAGGCCGGGAACCGGAGAAACCGCCGGAGCGGAAGAAATTGGCGGAGATCCGGGACCTCAGCGTCTTCTACCGGGAAAGTACGGGCTCCTTATTTGGAAGAAGCCGGAAAAAATGCGTGGTGGAGCACGCGGATTTCCAGATCTACCGCGGAGAGATCCTGGGGCTGGTGGGAGAGAGCGGCTGCGGAAAGACCTCGCTCTCCAAGGCGATCCTTGGGATCAACCGGATGATCGAGGGGGAAGTGATCCACTATTCCAACGCGCCCCAGATGGTCTTTCAGGATCCCTACAGCAGCTTGAACCCCGTGAAGACCGTGGGCTGGCTTCTGCAGGAACCTCTGCGGGCCCAGGGGATCCTGGATCCCTCTAAAGAGATGAGTCCCGCGGACAGGGAGGCGGCCGCCTATGAGATGCTCCGAAAGGTGGGACTGGAGGAAAAGTATTTCCACCGGAAACCCTCCCAGCTCTCCGGGGGCCAGAGACAGCGCATCAGCATAGGACAGGCGCTGATCACAAAGCCGGGGCTGGTGATCGCGGACGAACCGGTCTCCGCCCTGGACGTGACCATACAGGCCCAGATCCTGGAACTGATAAGAAGCCTTCAGGCGGAGCTGGGAACGGCCTTTCTCTTCATCTCCCACGATATCAACGTGATCTATCAGGTCAGCGACCGGATCATGGTCATGCGGGACGGAAAAATATTGGAGATCGGTGAGACGGAAGAACTTTTTCGAAATCCGAAGAACGCATATACCCGGGAACTTCTCCGGTAGGACATGGCAGTCAGGAGCCATGTCCTTTTTTTGCGGGCTCGTCATAGGTGATTTTCCCCCGACATAAACATGGTATAACAATAGTTCAGCCGGCAGGCGGTCTTTGGAGCAGGAAACCTCGGCAGACCGTCTGCGGCGGTCTTTGGAGCATGACACCTGGCAGACTGTCTGCGGCGGTCTGATCTGAAAAAGACCGCCCCTTTTTTGTGAGGGGACGGCGCGGCAGAGGGTAAGGCTGCGGGCAGGGTATCTGTAAAGGCCGCGGCTTCAGTCAGACGGGCTGGACATGGAGAAAAAGCGGGGAGGCAGTATGTCGGATACGGGAAAGGGCCTGACGGAGCGGGAGGCGCGAAGAAGGCTTTCAGAAAACGGGCCGAATCAGTTGAAAAAGGCAAAGGGGAAATCGGGTCTGCAGGTCTTTTGGGAGCAGCTTCAGGATCCCCTGATCTATGTCCTGTTGGTGGCGGCGGGGGTGTCCCTTCTGCTTCGGGAGTATAGCGACGCGGCGATCATCGCGGTGGTGGTCCTGATGAACGCCTTTATCGGAACCCTTCAGGAGGGGAAGGCAAAGAAGGCCCTGGACGCCCTGCAGAAGCTCCAGAGTCCAAAAGCCTTTGTGATCCGGGAAGGCGTGAAAAAGGAGATCCCGGCGGCGGAGATCGTGGTGGGGGATCTGGTCTGCCTGGAGGCGGGCTGCAGGGTGCCTGCGGATCTCAGGCTGACAGAAACCATCGGCCTGAAAGTGGAGGAGTCCGCCCTGACCGGGGAATCCGTCCCGGTGGAGAAAGACGCCTCTTTTCAGGACGGCGGCAGGGAACTTCCCCTGGGGGACCGCAGGAACCTGGCCTATATGTCCACGACGGTCACCGGCGGCCGGGGAGAGGGAATCGTGACCGCCGTCGGCATGCAGACCCAGCTGGGGCAGATCGCGGACATGATCCATGAGGGGAAGGAAGAGCTCACGCCCCTGCAGAAGCGCCTGGGGGATCTGGGAAAGGTCCTGAGCCTTTTATCCCTCCTTTTGTGCGCCGCCCTGTTCGGCATCGCGGTTCTGCAAAAGCGGGATATCATGCAGATGCTGATCACCGCCATCTCCCTTGCGGTGGCGGCCGTCCCGGAGGGGCTTCCGGCGGTGGTGACCATTTGCCTGGCGCTCTCCGTCACCCGCATGGTCAAGGCCAACACCATCGTCCGAAAACTCCCCTCCGTGGAGACATTGGGCGCCGTGAGCGTCGTCTGTTCGGATAAGACGGGGACCCTCACCCAGAACCATATGACCGCGGAGATGGGCTATTGGGACGGGAGGATCCGGGACCTGAAACATCCGAAAGGAGACGTGCCGCCTGGGGAATTCCTGCAGGGGATCGTTCTCTGCGGCGACGCGGTGCTGGGGGAGAAGGGCAGCGTGGGGGATCCCACGGAGATCGCCCTTCTGGAGCTGGGGAAGAGATTCGGCGTGGAAAAGGAATCCCTCTCGGCGGCGCTTCCCCGGGTAAAGGAGGTTCCCTTTGACTCCGAGAGCAGACAGATGTCCACCTATCACCGCGGCAGGACGCGGAGCGTGGGATACCGGAAGGGCGCGCCGGACGTGGTGCTTCAGAGCTGCGGCTTTGTCAGAATTTCCGGCAGGACGCTTCCCCTGGACGAAGGGATGCGGGAGGGCATCCTTCGGGCGGTGCGGGAGCTCTCTAAAAAGGCGTACCGGATCCTGGCGGTGGCGTCCCGGGAGGACGAGGACATACGCGCCGGAAGCGGCTGGACCTTTCTCGGTCTTGCGGCCATGCGGGATCCCGCCAGGCCGGAGGCGGCAAGGGCGGTGAACATCTTGAAAAAGGCTGGGGTCAGGACGGTGATGATCACCGGGGACTATGTGGAGACCGCCCTGGCCATCGGAAGGCAGATCGGCATTGCGGAGGACAGAAGCCAGTGCCTGACCGGGGAGGAGCTCGCCGCCCTCAGCGATTCGGAATTGGAAGCGGGACTCTCCGACATACGCATTTTTGCTAGGGTTTCCCCGGCCCAGAAAGTCCGCATCGTAAAGGGTTTCCAGAAAAGGAAAGAGATCGTGGCAATGTCGGGGGACGGAGTGAATGATTCACCATCCCTGAAGGCGGCGGACATCGGCATCGCCATGGGAAAAAACGGCACGGACGTGGCGAAACAGGCGGCGGACATGGTGCTGGTGGACGATAATTTTGCCACGATTGAGAAGGCCATCGAGGAGGGCCGCGGGGTCTACGAAAACATCAGAAAATCGGTGATCTTTCTCCTGTCCTCGAATCTGGGAGAACTCCTGACCATGTTTGCCGCGGTGATCCTGGGATTTGCCTCGCCCTTAAAGAGCAGCCATATCCTCTGGATCAACCTGATCACGGATTCCCTGCCGGCCCTTGCCCTGGGTGTGGATCAGAACGACCGGGCGGCGCTGATGCGCAACTCCCCCAGAAAGGCGGAGGAGAGCCTTTTTGCCAGGGGCGGGCTGGGGTGCACCTGCTTTTACGGGCTCCTGATCGCGGGGATCAGCCTGTGCGCGTTCTTTCTGCCGGTGTTTCCGGCGCTGGGGGAGCTGGGGGATCTGCGCCGTGCTCCCGCCCTGCTCCGGGCCTGCCTGGAACAGCCCGGCGTCCTTGTCCGCGCCCAGACTTATGCGTTTACCGTCCTGGGGATGAGCCAGCTTTTTCACGCGGTGGGGATGCGGGACGTGGAGAGATCCGTATTTCGGATGAACCATCTGGAAAACAAGCTGATGATCCTGGCCTGTCTGGTGGGCCTGCTTTTGCAGTTTGCCGTGACGGAGGTGCCATTTCTCGTCAGCGCCTTCGGAACATCTTCCCTGAGCCTTGGGGAGTGGCTTGTGCTGGCGGGTCTTGCGGCAGCGCCGCTGATCGCCCATGAGGTGATCGCATTGTTTTCAAAACTAGGTACGCGTTCTTAAAATCCAGGTGCAGGAACTCTTCCGTTATGGTATAATCAGGTCGAAGAGAGAAAATTCTGAAAGAAAGTCTTGAAAGTAAATTCTGAAAGAAAGTTCGGAAGGAAAATTTTGTAAGAAAGTCCAAAAGGAAAATCCTGGAGGAAAATTTTGCAAGGAAAGTCCTGAAGGAAAATTCTGAAGGGTATGGCAGGACAGGAAAACAGGCTGATCGTAAAAAGTGAGGAACACAGGAGGAGAGCATGAATCTTTCAATCGGGGAAATGGCGGAGAAGCTGAAGGAATATCAGGAGTTTCGGATCATATATCACATCCGGCCGGACGGGGACTGCATCGGTTCCGCGTACGCCCTGGCGCTGGCGCTGAAGGCTCTCGGGGCGAAATGCGAGGTGGCGGGGCAGGATCCGGTCCCGGGCCTTCACCGGGAGATGACGGAGAAAGTGGAGATGGACGTCCTGGGGGATCCGGTGTATGTCTCCGTGGACACGGCGACGCCCGCCCGGGCCGGGAAATATTCGGGGGAACATTTCACGTTCTGCATCGATCACCACAGGGACAATTCCGTCCAGGCGGATTATAAATATGTGGAGGAGGACTGCGGGGCCTGCGCCGAGATCATCTTAAAGCTCATCAAGGCCATGGGAGTTTCCGTGACGAAGGAGATGGCGGACTTTCTCTACACGGCCCTGGTGATGGACACCATGTGCTTCCGGACCACGGCCACCAGCGTCCAGTCCTTTGAGACGGCGGCGGAGCTGAAGCGGCTTGGGGCGGACGTCTACCGCATCGGAAGAAGGACCATGTATATCAAAACGCCCCAGAGGATCCAGATCGAACAGAGGCTCCGGGACAGTTTTCACTATGCATCAGACGGGAAGCTGATCACAGGAGTTTTGACGCTGAAAGATCTGCAGGAGGTCGGGATCCTGGATTCAGAGCTGGAGGGGATCAACTCCCTGGCAGAGCAGGTCATGGGGTTAAAGATCGGCGTGACGGTCCGGGAACTGCCGGACGGGAGATCCCGGTGCTCCGTGCGGACAAGCGAGGAGGTGGACGCCAGCGAGATCTGCCGCCTTCTGGGAGGCGGCGGACACAAGCACGCGGCCTGCTGCGAGCTGGACTGCAGCCCGGAAAAGGCGAGGAAAGTTATGGAAGAACACTGCAGGAAGTTTCTTCCCGGGTGAGGTTTGCGGGATGATGCTGCGGCAGACATACTCCAGAGGAGGTTTTTATCTTGAGATTCTTAAATTTTGTAAAACGGCATTATAAAATCTTTGTTGTGAACTTTATTGTCCTGGGTTTTATAGCGTTTACCTTATTGGCTCAATTCGGAGTACACGTCAGGGTTGACAAGGGCGTGAACCTGATCCCTGTCGAAATCGATTCCAGCCAATCGACAAAGTATATTCGTATGCATAGCAAATCAATATTTGTAACGGAACGCTATGTCTATTTAAGGTATGAAAATGAGGCGCAAAAACCGTTCTGGGCGCCGGTTTCCGTTGTGTTTGGAAGGGCCGGCGAAGATGAGATCAAAGCCAGGATCCAAGAGGGCGATGTGATAAAAAGAAATGTTTTTATAAATACAAAAACCAATGAGGCCATAGGAGTAACCAGGAATGGTACATCGATTTTGGCCTTATATTATCATAACAGCAAGATGTTTCGATATGGGATCCTGATATTGATCATAGTTGATATTTTTATTGGATTGCTGATTCAAGTCAGGAAAACAAAAAGTAAGGGAAAATGATAGGCAGTTTTTACGGATGAAAAAGTTTAAGGAGGAAAGAGAAGTGAGGTTAATACTACATTTGAATGCCCGTTTTCAGCCCAAACACAGATTTGAACTGGAGGATGCTTTACAAGATATTTTACAAGAAGAAAATGCGGGAGAGGTAACAGGCGGAGGAACGTCGATGAAGGAGAATGGCGAAATAGACAGCTGCGATATAGAAATTGATTTTTCTGACGCTCAGAAAAGTCTGGGATGGCTTGTAGATCTGCTCAATGCCATAGGGATCCCAAAGGGATCTGTCTTGCGCGGAACGGAACCGCCGGTCCCTGTCGGCACCTTAGAGGGCTTGGCGATTTATATATATGAATCAGACTTGCCGGAAGAAATATACAAAAACTGTGATATCAATTATGCAATTAAGCAATTAGAACAGTCGATCGAGGGCATCGGGCATATGTACAGTTATAGGGAACTCAAAGAGTTTACCGCATTATATTTTTATGGCACATCCTTTGCGGCAATGAAAGAGAAAATGGATCCCTTTGTCTCCAGTTACCCATTATGTCAAAAATGCCGCATTGAGCAGATCGCATAAAGTACGATGGAAGAAAATCGCTGCACCGCAGCCCAGGCAGGCTGTCGCGCAGCGATTATGACTTGCCATGTTCCGGTTTAGCTGATGTATTTCCTCAGCGTGTTCTCCACGGCGCCGATTCCGCTGGAGAGTTCTTCAAAGTAGCGCTTTACCAGGTCCGACATGCCGATGGCGGTCAGATCCACGCCGAAGATCTTCTCATTCTGAAGGAGCGCGTCCAGTTTGGAGAGATCCTTGGGAGCGGCGGAGAGTTCATAACCCGCCACGCAGGGAGTCACGGTCTCCAGCAGGGGATCGGGGCTCAGGGTGAAAGGATTGCCCAGGTCGTCCACGGCCATCAGATAGCGGAGCCACCCGGCGAACACGAGAGGTATGAGCTTTAAGGTTTTGACGTCCAGATCGCTGCGCTTCTCATAGGCCTTGATGGTCTCGCCGAAGCGGATCGCCAGTTTCTGAGAGGTGTCGGTGGCGATGCGCTGGGGAGTGTCCGGCATGAACGGGTTGGGGATGCGGATGTTCACCACCGCGTCGATGAAATCCCTGGGCCGGATGATGCCGGGATCCACTACCACGGGAAGCCCCTCCACATATCCCACAGTCTCCACGAACTTCTTCAGGAGCGGGTTCTTCATCTCGTCGGAGATGAGGGTGTAGCCCAGAAGGCAGCCGTAGATGGCGAGGGTGGTGTGCAGAGGATTCAGACAGGTGCAGACCTTCATCTTTTCCACCTTGTCCACGGTCTCGCGGTCGGTAAAGATGATGCCGCCCTTGTCGATGGGGGGTCTGCCCGCCGGGAAAGCGTCCTCGATGACAAGATACTCGCATTCCTCCGCGTTGACGAAGGGAGCGATGTAGGTGTTCTTGGAAGTGATCACGGGCTCCAGGTCTTCCATGCCGTCCTCCCGGAGCATTTCTTCCACTTTGGCGTCCGGTCTCGGCGTGATCTTGTCGATCATGCTCCAGGGGAAGGACACCTTGGCTTTATCGTTCACATAGTTCAGGAAATCTTTTTCCGCGAGGCCCGCTTCGCACCATTTCTCCGCGAAAGCGTTCACGGCGGCATACAACTTGTCGCCGTTGTGGGAGCAGTTGTCCATGCTGACCATGGCGATGGGGAGCTGGCCCGCGAGATATCTCGTATAGAGCAGGGAGACCACCTTGCCCAGGTAGCTGCCAGGTTTTTCCGGGCCCTTTTCATAATCCTCCGCCACGGCGGGAAGGAGCTCGCCCTTGCCGTTTACCAGGCTGTACCCCTTCTCGGTGATGGTGAAGCTGGCCATCTGCAGGGAGGGATTTCGGAAGATCTCCTTCAGGCGGTCATATTGTTCCCGGTTGTCGGAATCCAGGATCAGGGATTCCATGATGCTTCCCACCACGGTCTTTTCCACGGTGCCGGAGGCCTTCAGAGTGGCCAGGAGGCTTAGGTTGTCGTGGGGGCGGTTGCTCTTTTCGATGATCTCATAGTCGTACCCCTCCGCGGCGATCAGGCCCACGTCCAGGACGCCCTGGTTTAAGAGGTTCTGTACCACGTTCGCCTGAAAGGCGCGGAAGATGTTCCCGGCCCCGAAGTGGATCCAGACGGGCCTCTCATAAGTGTTTTTCTTCACAGTGTCATAGTCAAAAGAAGGGAGACGGTAACCGGCCTTCTCAAAATCGGCCTTTCCCTCCCGGATTCCCTGTAACGTCAGTTTCATAGCGATACCTCCCGTGCGGATTGCACTTATTTTTTAGGCGTTTTGTCTTTACGCCCTTTTGTGCTGCTTGTCGATGGCCTCCCAGAGACCGTTTAAGTAAGTCGCGCCTAAAGCCCTGTCGTAGAGCCCGTAGCCCGGCATGGCAACTTCGTCCCAGATCATGCGTCCGTGGTCGGGACGGATGGGGCCGGTGAAGCCGATGTCATAGAGGGCCAGCATGATCTCGTACATATCGAAGGTGCCGTCGCTGGAAAGGTGGGCGGATTCTTCGAAGTCCGTGGGAGAGTTGAACTTCAGGTTGCGCACATGGGCGAAGTGGATGCGGCCCTTTAAGGAGCGGATCATGTCGGGGAGATCGTTTTCCAGATTCGTGCCGTAGGAGCCGGAGCAGAAGGTCACGCCGTTGTGCGGATTGTCCACCATCTTCATCATGCGGAGGATGTTCGCCTTGTTGATGATGATGCGGGGCAGGCCGAACACGCTCCAGGCGGGATCGTCGGGATGGATCGCCATGTTGATGTCGTATTTGTCACAGACGGGCATGATGCGCTCCAGGAAGTATTTCAGGTTCGCAAAGAGCTTCTCGTCGTCCACATCCTTATACATCTCGAACAGTTCCTTGATGTGGGCCATGCGCTCGGGCTCCCAGCCGGGAAGGATCGCGCCGTTGGCGTCGCCGCTGATGGAGGCGAACATATCCTCGGGATTTAAGGCGTCCACAGCTTCCTGGGTGTAGGCCAGAACGGTGGAGCCGTCGGGGCGGACCCTTGCCAGCTCGGTCCGGGTCCAGTCAAACACGGGCATGAAATTGTAGCACACCAGATGGACGTCCGCCTGTCCGAGACGCTCCAGGGTGGTGATATAGTTGTCGATGTACTTGTCCCGGTCGGGGGTCCCTACCTTGATGGCGTCGTGGATATTCACGCTCTCGATGCCCGCCAGCTTCAGGCCGGCGTCCTCGATCTCTTTCTTCAGCGCCAGGATATCCTCCATTTCCCAGACTTCTCCGGGAGCGGTGCCGTACAGGGTGGAGATCACTCCTGTGACGCCGGGGATCTGCCGGATCTGTTTTAAGGTGACGGTGTCGTACTTGCTGCCGTACCAGCGCAATGTCATCTGCATAAAATTGCCCTCCAATCTTGGTTTTACCAATTTTGTATCAATTCCTGTTTTCTCATAGACTGAAAAATTTATCTTAATTTTAGTATACTCCAAAACAGATTTCCAGGGAAAGTGCAGAAATTGCTGAAAAACATGTAAAAGTTGCTGTCTGAACTGTTTGAAAAGCATTGACAGGGGGTTTTGAAATCTCTAAAATGAAATTGAAATTAGGAAATGATATTGAAAAAATGTAGTTTTGCCAGGATGCGGATAGAACCTGTCCGGTTCCGATGAATAGAAAGAGAGGGAAAGGATAAAGGCCATGAAAAAATTATTTAGCACACCGAAGAGAGCTGTGATCACAACCCTCTGCATTGTATTTCTTGTACTGGCTACCGCGGCGGCAGCAGTCTGGGCGGTCAGAAGCAGTCAGATCAGCCGGTCGGAGGCGATTGCCGCCGCCCTTGCGGACGCAGGTCTGAAGGAGTCCGAGGTCTCGGCCCTGCGCGCCAGACTGGAATTTGACGACGGCCGGTTTCAGTACGAGGTGGATTTCTACTGCGATGGCGTGACATACGAGTACGCAGTCCAGGCGAAGGACGGGGACGTCATCTCCCGGGATATCGAGGGAGGAAGCGTCCCGGGGCGAAGCGGGCAGGGAAATCCTTCGGGGAAAGAAAACGCCGGCGGGCAGAAGGCTCCCATAGGGCAGGACGGTCCGGCGGAGGGGCAGGCTCCCGCGGGACAGAAAGATCCGGCGGCGCAGGGATCCGGGAACGGCGGCGCGGATGTTTTGAAAGAAGGGGATATCGGGGCGGAGCGTGCGAAAGAGATCGCGCTGGAACACGCGGGCCTGACGGAAAGCGACGTGCGGTTCGTCAAGGCGGAACGGGACCGGGACGACGGAATTGTTAAATATGAGATCGAGTTTTATGCAGGCATGACAGAGTACAGCTATGAGATCGACGCGGTTTCGGGAGAAATTCTGGAATACGATGTAGACAGGGACTGACGCGACCAGATAAGTAGCGGACGGATCAGCCCTGGATGGAGACTGCCCCTTACGGGAATCAGGCGGCTTTCTTTTTGACTGGCGGACAGGCGGTGGAAAACCGGTCCGCCGGAGGGGGCCGCCTGCTGCCGTGATGCGGCAGTTTTTTTGCGGCCCCGAAACTAACGTCAATCAATGTCAATATGCCCCGGGTTCGGAAATCCTTGTGACGCCTGTGTAGATCTCCGATACCTCGTACCAGGTTGCATAGTCGGTCACGCCCGTCTGAGGAAGGTTAAAGATTTTCTGGAAGGTGCGCACGGAGGCGGCTGTCGCCGGCCCGTAGACGCCGTCCGCCGTGATGGTGGGGATGGCGGGGTAATTCCGGGCGATCCGGTTTAACTGGTTCTGGAGCTGGCGGACCTTTTCGCCGGAGGAACCGGTGGTCAGGTCGTACCCGGGATAAGAGGAGGGCACTCCGGAGATCTGTTCCGCCGTGTTGATATAGATATCGTTGCCGTAGTAGTAGCGCAGGATCTCGATGGCGCTGTAACCCTCGTCCGCAAGGTAACGGGATCCCCACTGGCTCAGACCGGTACAGGTCACGTTCCTGCCGTCGCAGTAGGACGTAAAGATGGGCTGGCGCACGCCGGGGCGGGACAGGTAGTTTGCGAACACCGTGTCCACCAGATAGTCGATGTTTTCAAAAATATTTCTTCCATACACCCACTTCTGGTCATAGGCGGTGGAGGAAGTTATGGTGAAGTCATAACCGCGGGACCTGTACCACTCCGTAAAAACCCTGTTCAGCGTAAAGGACATGATCGCCAGGACGTTCGCGTAGATCGCCGCCTCCGGCCAGGTGGAGTAGATCTCGCAGGAGGCCACGTTCTTGATGTAATCCTTGTAGCGGACGTAATAATTCTTCGCGGTGGAGTCGGAGGGGGCTCCGTCGTGGACGATCACATACTCCGGGATGACCACCCGGCTCAAGACGACTTCCCCCGTGTCGGGAAGGGGTTTCAGTTCGTCCTCCGGGATCTTCGCGGGATACTCTCCGTAGAGGGTGTGGGCGGGGATGACGATCACGTCCTCCTGGTCCGAGGCGTCGGGAAGAAAGAGGGGCTTCATGCGGACCGTCTGCAGCGCCAGTTCCCCGGGGAGGATCTGGGTCCCGGAGACCAGGGTCGGCTCATAGTCGGGGGCGTCAACCTGGATGTTGACTTCGGCATACGGCTGTGCCTGGTCCGGCGACAGGGAGAGGGAGACGTTGGGGGTCTCGACGGAGAAGGTCTCCGTCTGTCCGGATTCGTCGGTGACAAGGTTTTGGAGCACGGTTTCCGGATTCCCCGTAAAGGAGACGGTGACGGTGGCCCCGGAAATGGGCAGATACCCCAGGGTGGAGGTCACGCTGATCTTCAGGGTTCCGCTGGAGGGAGGGGCGGCCGCCGCCTCGGCGGGAGTATTTGCAACGGTCTGTTCAGTCTGTTCATTGATAGGATTTGGCATGGTCAAAACGCAGCTAAGGACCTAGCTGCCCTTTCAGGATTTCTTTTATTGTATGCGCGGAGGGAGAGATCTGTGAGGGGGCGGGAGGAAGGCCGGATTTGTCGTTGTAGACATTTATCATTCATACGATAAAGGACTGGTCTGAAAATAGGATATGCAAAATGATTCAAAATAGGGGTTGACAAACGTCTCCTGATGTATTATTGTATTGCTTAATTAGTACAGTAATTGCCGCCAAGACGATACGGTAGCGGCCTGCATTCAGGAGAATGCGGCTGATGCAGGAGTCCGTTATGGCAGAGGCGGCGCCGCATATCAGGAGGAGAGGAGGAAGGAGCATGGAGTGGAATCTGGAAGAGGGCCGTCCCATTTACGCCCAGCTGGTGGAACTGATCCAGATGCGGATCGCCGCCGGCCAGTACGCCCCCGGGGAAAAGCTGCCAAGCGTGCGGGAACTGGCGGCCGAGGCGGCGGTCAATCCCAACACGATGCAGAGGGCTTTCGCGGAATTGGAGCGGGGCGGCCTCATCGTCACCCAGAGGACCAACGGGCGCACGGTGACAGAGGACGAGGATCGGATCCGGGAGGTCCGAAAAAGTCTGGCGGAAACCCATGTGCGGGATTTTTTTGACAGGATGCGTTCCCTGGGATATTCAGTCAGCGACATCCGGGATTTTGTGAGAGAATAGGTAATTGCGAAACGAGTTCGCAATCTTGATTCCAAACAAGGAAGAAATCCTGCAGAGCAGGATTTCAAGGAT
>CANQEV010000034.1 GCA_947595925.1 uncultured Acetatifactor sp.
GGGAACGGAGCATATATACAAGGAAAATGGAGCCAGAAACAGGCTCCATTTCGCATTTGTAAGTGGCAAACTCGGGTCTTATCAAATCTTTCCCCTTATGTCAATAGAAAATCTGCTTTTTTGAACTTTTTTGAAAAATCTGTTTTCCTATAAAGCCTTACAGAGAAGCGTTCCGCCGGATCCTTTCCTCCCTCTCCGCCCTGGAAAAGCTGCACCCGCAGAAATCCTGGCGGTATAGGCCGTATTGTGCAGAGAGTTCCACAGACCGCTGATAACCGCCTTTCTTCTTAAAATCCGAGGGCAGCCACAGCAGGGCCTTTTCCCGGAGTCCCTCCCCGGCTTTTTCTTCGGCTTTTTCTTCGGCCTTTTCTCCGGCTTTGCCTTCGACCTTTCCTTCGGCTTTTCCCTCGGATTCCCGCCCCGTTCGGGGCCCTCCGGCTGCCTCTGAAGCGAGACGAAGTCCGATCTCGTTCAGCTTCGCGGCGTTTTTCAAAGGACTGATGGTCAGCGTCGTGCCAAAATAATCCGCGCCCATCTCCTCTGCCACCCTGGCGGTCTCCTTAAGCCGCAGCTCATAGCAGCGAAAGCATCTCTCCCCGCCCTCCGGACAGTCCTCATACCCTTCCGCCGCCCGGTAGAAATCCTCCGGCCGGTAATCGCCCTCCAGGATCCGGATCGGGTTCTCAACGCCCTGAAAATTCCCCCGGCCCTCCTCATTATAAGCGGCGATCAGACGCTTCTGCTCCGCCACACGCTTCCGATACTCCTCCGAGGCGGAGATGTTCGGATTATAATAGAACACGGTCAAGGCAAAGTAGGACGCCAGGTATTCCAGCACATAGCTGCTGCAGGGGGCGCAGCAGCTATGCAGCAGAAGACGCAGGGGCTGATAGGCTTTTCCGGCCTCACGAGCCTTTTTTCTCTCCGCTTCGATCCCGCTCAGGATCTTATCCAGTTCTCTCTGATAATTGACCTGATTCACTGTTCCTCCTCCAGGAGGTCCCAAAGTTCCTTCTGTTTCCGGCCCCTGGGTTTCCTGGGCTTTTTCTCCCCCTTCCTGCGGGCGAAGATATCGTACACGCAGGGGATCACCACCAGGGTCAGAAGGGTCCCGTAGAGAAGGCCGCCGATGGTCACGATGGCCATGGGCTTTGACATCTCGGCGCCCATATCATCCGAGAACACCATGGTGGAAAGGGCCAGGATCGTGGTGAGGGCCGTCATGAGCACCGGGCGCAGCCTGGTACGCCCCGCCGTCAGGATCGCCTCCCGCCTCTCCATGCCGCTCTCTCTGAGCTGGTTCATATAGTCGATGAGCACGATACCGTTGTTTACAATGACGCCGGCCAGCATGACAAAGCCGATCATGGCGATAACGCTGACCTCGCTCCCGGTGAGATACAGTCCAAGGAAACCTCCGGTAAACGCCAGAGGAATCGTAAACATGATGATGAAGGGTGAGAGAAGGGACTGGAACTGCGCCACCATGATCAGGTACATAAAGATCAGGGCAAGCAGGAGCATCAGCACCATCTGTTCCATGGCGTCGTTGATGGTCTCGTTCTCCCCGGAGAACACCAGCCTGTAGCCCTCCGGCATCTCATAGTTCGCCAGTTTCGACTCCACGGCGGAGGCCACGATACCCACGTTATACCCGTCCGCGATCTCCGCATTCACCGATATATACCGGTTCTGGTCCACGCGATTTATGGAGTCCAGGGACTTCGTATCCTCAAATTCCGCCAGCTCCGACAGCGGAACCTCCACGCTCTTCTGATCGGCGTCCGTCCCCGTGATCGTGATTTCCTTTAAGAGATCCCGGGTCAGGGAGGTATCGCTGTCGTTGGAGACATAGACATTATAGTCCTGATCGCTGCCGCTGAGCACGGTGGAGACGTTTGCCGCGGCGACTTTTTCCGCGATCTCCGCGAACACCTGGGCCACGGTAAGACCGTACTTCACAGCCTCATCCTTCTTTACATGCACGCGCAGCTCGGCGCTGGACTCCGCCAGGCCGTCCGTCACATTCGCGGTTCCTTCCACCCCTGAAACGATGGAAGCCACCTCCGCCGCGATGCTGCGGAGCGTATCCAGATCCCGGCCCCGCACCTGAATGGTGATGCCGCTTCCTCCCAGGGCGCTCATATCCATGCTGGAGGTCTCCACGGAGATCTCCGCCGGGAGATCCGCCGTCTTCTCCAGGATATCCACCGCCAGCTCTTCATTCGTCTTTGTCTTATCCTCCCGTGTCACCACATAGATCGTGGTGGAGGTCTCGTCGTCGGATCCTCCAAGGCTTCCCATGATGGCATTAGAGGAATTTGTCATGGCTCCCACGTCCGTCACGTCTTCCAGGCCGAGGATGATGTCTACCACTTCGTCAGTCACTTTTGCGGTGTCCGCCAGTTTTGCGGATTCATCCATCTGCACGTTGACAGTCATCTGGGTGGAATCCATGTCGGACATAAACGCGGTTCCGTTGGAGAGGGCCGCGGCAGCGCTGACAAACAAAAGGGCGATCACCAGAAGGAAGACCAGGGGCTTTACATGAAGCGCGCCGGAGAGGAGTTTTTCGTAGCCCTTCGTCATCAGGGTGAAAAACCGGCTCTCCTTCTTCTGTCCCGTCTTCGTCAGCGTCTTGGAGGCCATGGCCGGTACGACGGTCAGAGCCACTATGAGGCTGGCGAACAGGGAGTAGGCGATGGTGAGTCCCATGTCCACAAAGAGCTGCCTGGTGATACCCTCCGTAAAGACGATGGGAAGGAACACGCAGACCGTGGTCAGGGTGGAGGCCAGGATCGCCCCGGACACTTCCTTCGCTCCCTCCACGGCGGCCTCCGCCATGGGGACGCCCTCTCCCCGCATACGGTAGATGTTCTCAATCACCACGATGGAGTTATCCACCAGCATGCCGATACCCAGGGCAAGGCCCGAAAGAGAGATCACATTCAGGGTCACACCCGAAAAATACATGCAGACGATGGCCGTCACCAGGGAGATGGGGATGGAGAACGCCACCACCATGGTGGGCCGGATATCCCGCAGGAACAAAAGCAGGATCAGGATGGCCAGCACCGCGCCGAATAAAATATTGTTGATGATGGAATCCATGACCAGATCGATGTAGATCCCCTGATCCATCAGGGTGATAATGCTCAGGTCCGGATTTTCTTCCATCAGGCTTTCAAAGCGCTCCTTCAGTCTGTCCGAGACGTCGCCGGTGGAATAGCCCGTCTGCTTTTGAAGAGAGAGGATCACGCCCGCGCTGCCGTTCACGTTCGTATAGATGGCGTCCGAATTGTCCGTGTAGAACACGTCCGCCACTTCGCCCAGGGTGATGGGCTCTATGCCGTCCATGTGCATGTCGATCAGGGGCATTGCCTGCAGTTCCTCTACGCTGGCCGGCTTATCCCCCACCCGGATGAGGTAGTTCACGCCCTCCTCCGTCACATAGCCGGCGGGCATGGAGAAATTCTGCGCCGTGAGCAGCCCTTCGATGGTATCTACCGTAAGGATATTTTCCATATTCGCCTGTTCATAGGCGCTTTCCCTGGCATCCTCCAGCTGCTGCTCCCCGTCTTCGATCTGTTTCAGGGCCTCCTCCAGCTGTTCCCGGCCCGCCTTCAGCTGCTCCTCGGCAGCATCCAGCTGTGCCTTCGCGCTCTCCATCTGCATCTCGCCCAGGGTGATCCCCGTGGCGGCATTGGCAAACTCGATGGCCGCGGTAAGCTCCCCTTTTTCCACCGCTACAAGCCCCTGGTCCACGGAAGCGAGGTTGTCGTTGACTGTCTTAGCGGCAGCGTCCAGGGTCGTCCTCAGCTCCTTGATCGTCTCTTTCAGGGAGGCGATCATGGCCGCGCTGTCAAAGGCGTCCCCACTGCCCATATTTTCCAGGTTATTAAGAAGCGCTTTCAGCTGCGGATAATTATCCGCCAGTTCATTTATGTACTTATTGTTCAGGATCTGATCCCGCAGTTCCTTCAGCTGCTCCTCCAGGGCGGAAGCGCCATTGCCGACCTGACCCTCGTTCTCTCTCTGACCGGAGTCGCCCGTCTCAGTGAGGCCGCTGCCTTCGCCGGTCTGACCCTCGTTCTCTCCCTGACCGGAGCCGCCAGTCTCATTGGAGCCGTTGCCTTCGCCGGTCTGGCCCTCGTTTTCTCCCTGGCCGGAGCCGCCAGTCTCATTGGAGCCGCTGCCTTCGCCGGCCTGGCCCTCGTTTTCTTCCTGATCCGGGGCTGCCTCATCCTGAGCCATCTGGTTTTCCAGCTCCGTCAGCCTCTTCTCCACGGTGTCCAGCACGCCGTTCGCCGCGGTGATGGCCACCTTGGTCGTCTCCAGCTCCGTCTTTGCGGTAGTGAGCATCGCCTTGGTGGAGGCAAGGGTGTTCAGCGTTTCCTCCTGTTTATCCGCGAGCTGCTGCTTTCCGTCGGCGAGTTCCTTCTCCCCGTCCAGAATCCCCTGCTGCCCGTCCAGGATCTCCTTCTTTCCGTCCTCCAGCTCCTTCATGCCGTCTTCCACAGACTGACGCCCGTCCGCCAGCTCCTGCTCGGCGTCCTTCATCTTCTCGTCTATGGCGGCGCGCACTTTCTTGTTGACCTCGTCCACTTTCTCCTGGCGGATCACCACATGGACGCTCTCCTCCAGAAGTCCCGAGGCGGAGGCGGAGGCCACTCCTTCGATGCTCTCCAGCTCTGGCATCACCATGTCCTGCACATAATCGCTGACTTCCCCGTTGTCCATCCCGTCCACGCCTACGGCGGCGATCATCACGGGGAGCATGTCGGGGTTCAGCTTCATGATCATGGGGTTGCCTATGGAATCGCTCCAGGACGCCTTGATCTGATCCAGCGTCTCCCGGATCTCCAGGGAGATGGAATCCATATTGGTGGACTGGGCGAACTCCATGATCACCATGGAATAGCTCTCCGCGGACACGGAACTGATGCTCTCGATATTGCTCACGGTGGCCATTCCGGCCTCCACCGGCTGGGTCACCGCCGCCTCCACGGTCTCCGGACTGGCGCCGGGATAGGTTGTCACGACAATCACATAGGGAAGACTGATGCTGGGGAGCAGGTCCGTCGTGGTCTTCATGAAGGAGACGACTCCCAGGACGATCACCAGCACCACTCCCACTAATACCGTATAGGGTTTCTTTACACTGAATCCAGACATATCAACACTCCGTTTTTAAGTGCGCTCAACAAAGTCACTTCAACTGATTATACCGCCCCTCAAAAACGTTAGTCAATAAAATGACAAAAAAGAAATATTAAAAAAATATAAAGACAAAAATCAAACAGGATTTTTTCCAGGATATTCCAGCAGATTTCTTCCGCCGTCAGAGAAGCTTTCGGATCTTCGCCTTCAGCCTCTGCATGGCGTTGTCCGTGGACTTCTCCGTCCGTCCCAGGATCCTGGCGATCTGGGAAGTGGAAAGCTGCGTGAGGTAGAGGTCGAAAACCTGCTTTTCAAACGGGCTGAGCGCCTCCTCGATCCGCTTTTCCAGCTCGCTCACCCTCTCCTTGTCCAGAACCAGGCTCTCCGGGTCGGCCCCGGGATCATTGGAGAGTTCCTCCAGGAGATATCTGCCGTCCCCCTCCCCGCTGGCATCCACCTTCGCGTAGAGGGACACCGCCTCGTTCAGCGGGATATGCTTTTTCCGCCGGGAAGCCTGCACGGCGGTGTAGATCTGACGGTTGATGCAGAGTTCCGCAAAGGTGAAAAAGCTGGCGTCCCTGCCGCAGTCATAGTCCCGGATCGCCTTAAACAGGCCGATCATCCCCTCCTGGATCAGATCCTCCGTATCGCCCCCCAGGATATACATGGAGCGTGCCCCCTTCCGGACCAGATCCTTATACTTATCGCAGAGATAATCCGCGATCCTGGGCTCTCCCGCCCGGAGCCGGTCGATCAGCACCTCGTCGGAACACTGGGCATACTGGGAATTGTCATAGCACATGCCCTCACGCCCTCCTTCTCTGGCGCACGACCTCGTAAGCCAAAATTCCCGCGGCCACGGAGGCGTTCAGGGAATCGATATCTCCCTTCATGGGAATGGATGCGGTCATGTCGCACTTTTCTTTCACCAGACGGCCCACGCCTTCCCCCTCGCTGCCGATCACAAGGCCGATGGGGCCCTTTAAGTTCAGATCGTACATCTCCGTGCCGTCCATATCCGCGCAGACGAACCACAGGCCCTCTTTCTTCAGGTCCTCTATGGTCTTTGCCAGGTTTGTCACCTTCGCCACCGGCGTGTAATTCAGCGCGCCCGCGGAGGTCCTGGCCACCGTAGCGGTGAGCCCGGCCGCCCGGTTCTTCGGTATGATCACGCCGTGGGCCCCGGCCAGGTTTGCCGTCCGGATGATGGCCCCCAGGTTATGGGGATCCTCGATATTGTCCAGCAGGATGAGAAACGGATCCTCCCCTTTCTGTCTCGCCAGATTCAGAAGATCTTCCACTTCCGCGTATTCGTACGCGGCGGCCACTGCGATCACGCCCTGGTGCTTCCCCGTCTGCGACATCTGGTCCAGCCGCTCCCGATCCACATATCTCACCAGGGTATTCTGCTTTTTCGCCTCTCTCTTAATCGTCAGGATCGGGCCGTCCTGACAGCCGTCCAGAACATACAGCTTGTCCACGGTCCTGCCGCTTCGGTACGCCTCGATCACGGCGTTCCGCCCCTCTATCATAAATTCCTGATATGCCATAACGCGCTCCCTTTCTGCCGCTGGAGGACATCCCTTCAGCCGCCCGCCGCCATTTTTTCCGCCGCGTCCGCTCCCGGCATGACCGGTCACTGGGCCACCTGTCTCCGGCTTTTCTTATTTGTCAGCGCCGCCATCCTCCAGGGCTTCCATCCCTCTGCGGATCAGCTCCAGCATCCTCTCCGTACGCCCCGTCAGGTAGAGATAGCCCATCAGCGCCTCAAAGCCGGTGGCCTTGTGATAGTCGCTCCGCCTGGCGTTCTTCGCCACCGAATGGGGGCTGGCGTTCCTGCCCCGGCGAAAGACGTCCCCCTCCTCTTCCGTAAAAAAGGGCTTTAAGGTCTCGGCCATCTTCGCCTGATTCTCCGCCCTGACATAGCGCACCGACATCCGGTGGAGATCCCCGTTCCTGCGGTTCGCCTTCTCCACGATGACCGTCCGGACCACCAGCTCATAGATCCCGTCCCCGATGTAGGCCAGCGCCAGCGGGGAATAAGTCCGGATGTCCTGCTCCGGGCAGGGAAACACCGCCTTGATCTGTTCTAAAATGCCTGTCTGCTCCAAAATATCTGTACCTCTTTGCACTTGTTCCAGCAGGGCCTTACTCCCTGCTCCAGAGGGTGCCCTCCCGGGTATCTTTCAGAATAATGCCCTGCTCCAGGAGCTCCTGACGGATGGCGTCCGCCCGGGCGAAATCCTTCGCCTTCTTTGCCTCCGCCCGCTCTGCGATCCGCTGCTCCACCATGGCGGCCAGCTCCGCGTCCACATCCTCCGCCGCCTGACCGACTCCCTTTGTCAGATCCAGGGAGAGAACCTGGTCAAAGCTCTCCGCCAGCGCGTATTTCGTGGCGTCGCTCATGTCCGCTTTCAGCACGTCATACAAGACAGTCAGCGCCATGGAGGAATTGAGATCGTCGCAGAGCGCCGCTTCAAATTTTTCCCGGTAGGTCGTAAATTGCTGCCGGTCGATCTCTCCCTCCTTAGAGAGAGCAGAGATGCGCTTGATCAGCTTGTCGTAAGCCTGGCCGATGTTGTCCAGCGCTTCGTAAGAAAACTCCAGGGGCTTGCGGTAATGGCTCTGCAGGCAGAACATCCGATAGACCAGGGGGTTGTATCCCTTGGATTCCAGCAGGGACACCGTCAGGAAATCCCCCTTGGATTTGCTCATCTTTCCGGACTTGTCGTTCAGATGGTGGACATGGAACCAGTAATTGCACCACTTATGTCCCAGGTAGGATTCGCTCTGGGCGATCTCGTTGGTGTGATGGGGAAAGATATTGTCCACGCCGCCGCAGTGAATATCCATGTACTCGCCCAGATGCTTCATACTGATGCAGGAACACTCAATATGCCAGCCGGGATATCCCGTTCCCCAGGGGCTCTCCCACTTCAGCTCCTGATCCTCAAACTTGGACTTTGTGAACCAGAGCACAAAATCGCTCTTGTTCCGCTTATTGACGTCCTCCTCCACGTCGTCCCGCACGCCTACTAAGAGTTCCTTCTCGCTCTGATTGGAAAAAACGTAATAATCCTTCAGCTTTGACGTGTCAAAATAAATATTGCCCCCCGCCTGGTAGGCGAAACCCTTGTCCAGAAGCACCTGGATCATGTGCTGGAATTCCGGCACGCAGTTTGTCGCTGGCTCCACCACGTCCGGCGTCTTGATGTTCAGTTTGCCGCAGTCTGAGAAAAAAGCGTCCGTGTAGAACTTCGCGATCTCCATCACGGTCTTGTGCTCCCGCTTCGCGCCCTTCAGCATCTTGTCCTCCCCGGTGTCCGCATCGCTGGAGAGATGCCCCACGTCGGTGACGTTCATGACCCTTTTCACATCATAGCCAATGTAGCGCAAGGTCTTCTCCAGGAGATCTTCCATGATATAGCTCCGCAGATTCCCGATGTGAGCGTAATGATAGACGGTGGGGCCGCAGGTGTACATGGCCACCTTTCCGTCCTCGTTGGGTACGAACTGTTCCACCTTTCTGGTCAGCGTGTTATAAAAATGCAATTTGTTTTCCATAACCTTCCTCCTGCTCTCCTGTCTGTATAAGGCCCTGTTTCCACGACCCTTCCCGCTTTTTGTTTTCGCCGGGTTTTGAGGCCCCATTACTCATTTCTCTCCATGGCGCAGTTCCTCCAGCGTTTCCTCCAGCCGCTGAAGGCGTCCCTGCAGTTCTTCGCCGGTCTTCTGCAATGCCTGGATCTCCTCCTTCACCGGATCCGGAAGATTCGTCTGATCCATGGTCTCCTGGGGGTGCGCGTTTCCGTAGCTGCGCACCACCCGTCCCGGGACGCCCACCACCGTGGATCCGGGGGGCACCGGTCCCAGGACCACGCTCCCCGCGCCGATCTTGGAATCGTCCCCTATGGTACAGGAGCCCAGGACCTTCGCCCCCGCCCCGATCATCACATTGTTGCCGATGGTGGGATGGCGCTTTCCCTGTTCCTTTCCGGTTCCTCCAAGGGTCACGCCCTGATAGAGCGTCACATTGTCCCCGATGATCGTAGTCTCTCCGATGATCACGCCGTTCCCGTGATCGATAAAAAATCCCTTGCCGATCTGCGCGCCGGGGTGGATCTCGATCCCCGTCTTCCTGGCTCCCCGCTGGGAGACATAGCGCGCCAGGAAATAATGCTTTTTCAGGTACAGCTTATGCGCCAGGCGATAGTGCAGCATCGCCTTAAAGCTGGGGTACAGCAAAACCTCCATGGAAGAGTGGATCGCCGGGTCCCTCTCCCGGATCAGCCGGATCTCCTCTTTTATGTTTCTGATAAAACCCATGTTTCCGCCTCAATATTCTTTGGTTTTCTATTACTCTATGTTCTTCGGGGCTGATCGTTCCGCCGCGATCATGACTAAAATGCCCAGGATCAGCATCAGCACCGAAATAAACTGGGAAGTGGAAAAGATCCACACCTCTCCCCGGTAGTCTCCCCTCAGAAACTCCACGAAAAACCGTCCGACACTATACAAAATCAGATAAAGCGCCCCCACCTTGCCCGGTTTTCTCTTCTTCCGCGCGTAGAGAAAAAGGATCCCGGCAATGGCGAACATGCCGGCGCTGGAGATCAGCTGCGTGGGGATGAGCTTCACGCCGTTTGGGGCAAAATTGGAATGGGAAAAGGCAATCCCGTACCAGGCATCCGTCTCCGCCCCGTAACAGCAGCCCGCCAGAAAACAGCCGATCCTGCCGAAAGCCTGTGCCACGGCCACGGAGGGCAGCACAATGTCGAAATACTTCCAGAAGGGAAGCTTTCGCAGCCTGCAAAAGAGCCATCCCGCGAACACGCCTGCAATGATGCCGCCGTACACCACAAAGCCATTGGAGGACAGACACGCCAGGGGATCACTCAGAAAAAGCCGCCACTCCACGATGCAGTAAAGAATTTTTGCCCCTAAGAAGCCGCCGACCGCACAGACCAAAGTCAGCGGGTACAGGACGTCGCCGCTCAAACCCCTTTTGTTTGCCCTTCTCTCTCCGATCAGCAGCGCCGCCCACACGCCGATGGCGATCATCAGACCGTAGCCGTGAATGACAAAAGGCCCGATCTTTAAGATATCGTTATACATATATCAAAGTCCTTTCCGTTCTCTTTCGGAAAATTCCACTCTCCGCACCGCCTGCTCTCCGCTCTCTGGAAAAACCTCTCTGCGAATTTGTTTCCCCTTTCCAAAGAGTAAGCACAACCGATTTTCGCCCAGTCCCGCAAGCCTTCCCGGATACTCCCTTTATTTTCAGAAGCCTGTTCAGGCCGCCCTTTACCGCTGATTTTTCCAGTCCTTGATCTCCTGAAGGCGTTTCTTTACCTCGGCCTCCTGGCCCTGCTGCGTGGGTTCATAGTAGACCCGGTCCTTCAAAGCATCCGGCAGGCACTGCATCCGCGTCAGTTTTTCCTCTGTGTCATGGGCGTACTCATAACCCTCACCGTAATGTAATTCCTTCATCAGTCCCGTGACCGCATTGCGGATCTGCAGAGGGACGGGCTCGTCCGGCAGCTCCCGAATATCTTTCTTTGCCATCTCGCAGGCCGCGTAACAGGCGTTGGATTTCGGTGCCATGGAAAGATAGGTTACCGCGTGGGCCAGGTGTACGTCGCACTCCGGCATCCCGAGAAAGTGACAGGCCTGATATGCGGCAACCGCAACCTGCAAGGCCTGGGAATCCGCCATTCCCACGTCCTCGCTGGCAAAGCGCACCAGCCTCCTTGCGATATACAGGGGATTCTCTCCCCCCTCTAACATGCGCAGCATCCAGTAGATGGCCGCGTCCGGGTCGGAATTGCGCATGGATTTATGGAGCGCGGAGATAATGTTGTAGTGTTCCTCCCCCGACTTATCATACAGCAGGGATTTCCGGCTGACGCACTGTTCCAGCCCTTCGTCCGTCACCAGGATGCTGCCGTCCGGCTGGATCTGGCCGTTTAACACCGCCATCTCCAGCGTGTTTAAGGCTGTCCTGGCGTCCCCATTGGCAAAGGCGGCTATGGCCCGGATCTGCCGGTCCGTCATCTCCACGCCCTGGTGCCCGAACCCTTCCGGCGCTTCCAGGGCGTGCCGGAGAAGCTTCCCCAGATCTTCCTCCGTGAGCCCCTTCAGGACAAACACCTTGCACCGTGACAAAAGCGCGCCGTTCACCTCAAAGGAAGGGTTCTCCGTAGTCGCCCCGATCAGAACGATGCTCCCCTTTTCCACATAGGGCAGGAAAGCGTCCTGCTGGGCTCGGTTAAAGCGGTGGATCTCGTCCACAAAGAGGACGGTCCTGCGCCCTCTGCGCCGATCCGCCTCCGCCTGCTGCATGACTTCTTTAATTTCTTTGATCCCGCTGGTCACGGCGCTGAAATTGATAAAGGCCGACCGGGTCTTTCCGGCGATGATGCTGGCCAGCGTCGTCTTTCCCACCCCGGGCGGTCCCCAGAATATCATGGAAGATATCTGATCCCTTTCGATCAGCTGGCGCAGCATTTTTCCGGGTCCCAGGAGATGCTCCTGTCCTACAAAATCCTCTAAAGTCCTGGGGCGAAGCCGGTTCGCCAGGGGCATGGAGAGATCCACCGTCCCGCTTCCCTGGTCCCCGCCCTGTCCTTGAAGACCCTCCTGCTCCGGTAAAAAACCGCCGTTATCCATTTCAAAAAGAGACATCTGTTCCATCTTCATTTCTCCCGGCTCCTGACCACTGACAATCATATGCCCCTTCCGGTCTGTCCACCGTCTTCAGCTCCGGCTCTTGGGACATCCCGCGCACCCTTCGCAGCCCATCTGGACCGGCTGTTCACTCAGGTCAAAGGGGCTGGTCAGCATGCAGACCGCCTGGGCGGAAATCCCCTCCCCGGAACCGGTGAAACCCAGTCCTTCCTCCGTTGTGGCTTTCACGCTGACCTGATCCGTCCGGATCCTCAAGGCCCTGGCGATATTTTCCCTCATTTCATCAATGTAAGGGCGCATTTTCGGTGCCTGCGCGATGATAGTGGCGTCAATATTTTCGATCAGGAAAGCTTTTTCCTCCAAAAGCTCACCGGTCTTTTCCAAAAGAAGCAGCGAAGAAATGCCCTCGTACGCAGGGTCGGTATCCGGGAAATGTTTCCCGATGTCCCCCAGGGCCGCGGCTCCGAGCAGCGCATCCATGACGGCATGCAGCAGAACATCCGCGTCGGAATGACCCAACAGTCCCCTCTCATAAGGGATCTTCACGCCGCCCAGGATCAAGTCCCGGCCTTCCACAAGTCTGTGCACGTCATACCCCATTCCGATTCTCATTACAGTCTCCCCTCCGATATCGTCATCCTTCCTGGCTTCCGCTCATATTCCTGGACACTGCTTTCCCATTTCCGGTATCCGCTTTCCTGCCCAGGTCACTCTTCCCTCTTTTTCTTCCGCTTCGGCAGCGTAAATCCGATCTCCTCAGTCCTGAACTCCTTCTCGCGTTTCCTGTCCCTGCGTTTCTGCCCGCCGTATTCCCAAGGGCTGCCGCCATCCCGCTTTTCAGTTCCGCGGCCCTTTCGCTCCTCGCCGCGGCTCCGCCTCTCTCCGTCCGTATCCCGTCGTTCCCTCCGGTCCTTCGTCCGGCTCTTCCGGTCCTCCTGCCAGACTTCCCTTTCTTCGGCCAGACCGTTTCGGCGGTCGTCCCGATCCTTATTTCTCTCCGGGAAAAATCTTTTCTCCTTACGTCCGGCTCTTTCACCGGCTCTTTCCTCCGCGCCAAAACGCCTTCCGCCGCGGTCTCTCCGATCATCGCCCCGTGCTCTCCGGCCCTCTTCGCGGCCTCTTCGATCATTTCCACGGCCCCCGCGGCCTCTTTCGTCCCTTCGGCCAAACTTGCGGGGAGGCACATACTCGTCCGCCTCAATCTCCTGACCGCGGTCCCCCACCTGATATTTCAGCATGGCCGCCGCCAGCTCCAAAGCATCGCACTCTTCTTCCTCCATCTTCCGCTGCAGGAATTTCTTCATCAGTTCGATGTCTTCATGCTCATGAAGCTCCCAAGCCTGGTTCAGATAAGTCTTTGCTTTCGCTTTAAGCACCTTGCCGGTGCTGGGAAGTCTCTTTTCCTCCACGGTGGTCCTGCAGAATCGCTCGATTTCCCGAATCCGGTAGACCTCCCTGGCGTTTACAAAGGTAAAAGACTGCCCCGTCTTACCGGCCCTGCCGGTCCTTCCGATGCGGTGGACATAATATTCCACATCCAGCGGAACATCATAGTTGATCACAATCTCCACGTTGTCCACGTCGATCCCTCTGGCCGCCACGTCCGTGGCGATCAGGATATTGGTGCTGCCGTTCCGGAACCGTCCCATCACCACGTCCCTCTGCTTCTGAATCAGGTCTCCGTGCAACCCCTCCGCCTGAAAATCTTCTTTTTTCAACACCTCCGTCAGCTCGTCCACCTTCGCCTTGGTATTGCAGAAGATCAGACAGAGCTTTGGCTGATAATATCTCAAAAGCCGGATCGTGGCCGCGTCCTTGTCCTGATTTTTAATGAGGAAATACTTCTGGCTCACCAGGGGAATGGTGAGCTCCTTTGACGCCACCCGGATCATGTCGGCGTCCTTCTGAAATTTTCCGGTAATCTCCAGGATCGGCTTGGGCATGGTAGCCGAGAACAGCGCCGTCTGATGCTCCCCGGGGATCTCCCCCAGAATCAGCTCCATATCCTCCCGGAACCCCATGTCCAGCATTTCATCCGCCTCGTCCAGAATTACCATGCCGACGTCCGTGAGTTTTATCGTATGTCTGCGCATATGGTCCATAACCCGTCCCGGAGTTCCCACGATGATCTGCACGCCTGGAAGCGCCCGGATCTGACGGGTGATGTCCTGACCACCATAGACGGGAAGGATCTTTAACCCCGGTATGTACTTTGCCAGCTTGCGCAGTTCCAGCGCCGCCTGGATCGCCAGCTCTCTCGTAGGGCAGAGGACGATGGCCTGGAGTTTCTGCTTTTCCGGATCCACCTTCTGGATCAGCGGAATTCCGAACGCCGCCGTCTTTCCCGTGCCGGTCTGAGCCTGTCCGATGATATCTTTCCCCTGAAGAAGGGCGGGGATGGCCTGTATCTGGATAGGGGTGAGCTTTTCAAACCCCATGTCTTCCAGGGCCCGGCGAATCCTTTCGTCCAGGAGCCCCAAAACCGCACCTCCTTCAGCGTCTTCTTCTGCCGTTTCTTCCTGCCCAGAAGCCTCCTCCGGATTGCCCTCTCCCGCGCCGGATCCTTCTATAGGAGTTTCTCCTGCATGGGTTTCTTCAGGATGGATTGCTTCTAAATGAATTTCTTCTGTATGAATTTCTTCTGTATGAATTTCTTCCGAATGAATTTCTTCTGTATAAATTTCCGCCGCCTGCTTTTCTTCTATCACCATTATACCTCTTTCCTGTCTCTTCTATTCGATATCAAACTATCCGATCCACCCCGTTCGACCATCCGACGGTTCTCCCGGCCTCTGTCGGACTCCGCGTATAACTGTCAAAAAGGAGAAATCATTCCACGGCAATGACTTCCCCTTTATCGTCCCACCTATGTCTCGTCAGTATAGCATACTCTCTCTTTTTTTTCAAGCCGAAGAACAGGCTTTTCCAGAAAATCAACGGATTCCGTCCATCCGCCGTGGCAATATCGCCCGAAAAAAGCCCCGCGGATTTTCAGCACTTCCCCATTACAGCACCGCGCATCCGCAAACGTCCGGCGCGCACACCTCTCTGCAGCGTCCCGATCATCCCTGGGTGTACCTTGAGAGAAACTGTCTCGTCCGCTCCATCTGAGGGTTGTCGATTACCTGTCTCGCCTCGCCCTGCTCCACGATCACGCCGCCGTCCATAAAGATGATCCGGTCCGCCACATCTCTTGCAAAGGCCATCTCATGGGTCACGATGATCATAGTGGTCTTCTGCTCCGCCAGCCCCCGGATCACCCTCAGGACTTCTCCCGTCAGTTCCGGGTCCAAAGCCGACGTGGGCTCGTCAAAGCAGAGGATATCCGGCTTTAAGGCCAGCGCCCGGGCTATGGCGACGCGCTGCTGTTGTCCTCCGGAAAGCTGATGGGGATAATGCCCCATCCTCTCCTCAAGCCCCATCTGACGTAGGAGCTCCCGGCCGTGTTCCTCGATCCCCTCCAGGATCTCCCGCTTGTTCTGCTTGAAATCCGGCTTCTTCTCCGCAAGGAGTTTTTCCGCCAGCGTCACATTCTCCAGCGCCGTGTACTGAGGAAACAGGTTAAAGGACTGAAATACCATGCCGAAGTGAAGCCGCTTTGTCCGAAGATCCCGCTCCCGGTCCCTGGCCGGAAGGGATGCGTCAAACAAAGTTTCCCCCTTTACGGAAATATTCCCCCCGTCCGGCGTCTCCAAAAAATTCAGACAGCGAAGGAGCGTGGTCTTCCCCGACCCGGAAGACCCGATAATGGCCAGAGCGTCGCCTTCCTCCATGGTGAAGCTCACATCCTTTAAGATTGCCGTACCCCCGAATGCTTTCTCCAGGTTTTTTACCTCCAGAACCGCCATATCGCCGCCTCCTACCTGAAATAGTCCAGTTTTTTCTCAACGAAATTAAAGAACAGAGTCAAAATGCCTACAAAGAGCAGATAAAAGACCCCCGTATAAAAGAGGGGCCAGGTGAGCCCGGCAGACTTCATAAACGAATAACCCGCGTAAGTAAGCTCATAGGCGGCGATGATCCTCGCCAGGGAAGTGTCCTTCACCAGCGTAATGATCTCGTTGGACATGGGAGGCACCACCCGCTTGATCATCTGCAGCATCGTAACCTTAAAAAAGATCTCCCTCTTCGTCATGCCCAGCACCTGCCCGGCCTCCCGCTGTCCGGCGGGCACTCCTTCGATCCCTCCCCGGAAGATCACCGAAAAATAACATGCGTAATTTATCGTGAACGCCACAACGGCGGCCGTAATCCGCCCGCTCTCGTCCCCGCTCCAGATATTGTTGTCCAGCCAGAGCCCCGGTCCGTAAAAAATCACAATGAGCTGCAGCATCAGCGGCGTTCCCCGGATGATCCAGACCAGGATCTGGATCAGAAATCGCAGGGGCCGAAATCTGCTCATAGAGCCAAAGGCCAGCAAAAGGCCCAGCGGAAGGGCAAAGACCAGCGTCAGTAGGAAGATCTCAAAAGTGGTCATCAGACCATTCAGTAAGGATACCGTCACCTGCCAGAACATTCGTCTTCTCCTGTATGTATGAATTTAGAAGCAAGAGGGCCGTACAGACGCCGGCCCCCTTATATCTGTCTATCGCTTTATCACTCCGCCTTGAGCACGACCACCTGCGCGTTCTTGCAGTATGCGTTCGTACACTCCATAGCGGAGGTTACTTCATCGGTCAGGGTCATGCCGTTCCAAACCACGTCAATATTCTTGGATTCCAGTTCCATGATCTTGCCGTCCCAGTCGATCTCCACGAACTCTGCCTTCACGCCCAGCTTCTCCGCAACCTTGCGGGCCATGTCCGCGTCAAAACCGATCCACTCGCCGTTCTCATCCTGATAATCCATGGGCGCAAAATCCGTAATGCCGACGATCAGAGTCCCTTTCCCCTGAATGTACGCCACGTCGCTGTCCTCGGACGCCGTAAACTCGCTGGCGGACTGCTCCATCAGAGCCTCCTGTACGCCATATTTCTTCGCGGTCTCCAGCATGGAACCGTCCGCATAGCTCTCCGCAAATACAGAATTGATATAGGAAGCCAGGTCGGAGCCCTTTCTGCAGCCCACGCCGTACTCCTCCTCGGTCAGCTCCTCGCGGTGGATCAGATTCGGGTAGCTGGTACCCTCGCCGATCATGGCTCCCGCCATCAGCAGGTCGATGATCGCCGCGTCGGAAGTCCCGGAAGACACTTCCATCAGCGCGTCGGCCTGGGATCCTACGGAATTGATCTTATAACCCCGCTCCTTTGCCACTTCCTCGCCGGCGCTGCCCGCCTCCACCGCGTAAACCTTCTCTCCGTTGGAAGCGCCTGAGCCGCCGCACCCTGCCAGCAGACTGCCCATAACGCAGACCGCCGTCATAACGATAGCAAGTTTCTTTTTCATAATGTTCTCCTCCCTGTGTATGTACCGTAATATTTTAAGTAACGCACGGCGTAATTTTATCATATTAGCATAATAAAGTAAAGAGTAAAAATCCCCGAAAAACCTTTTCATAAAAAGACCCTTTCTCCATTTTCCGGCGAAAGGGTCCTCCCAATATTTGTTTTCTGCGCTGCCCCGCGTCCATCCTGACGGGGTCTCGCCCGCACAACGCTCCGCGCTGGTCCTTGCAAGTCTTCTTCTGGCGGCCCGCTCCCTAATCCTGCGCCACCACCTGACGGTAAAACTCCGCATAATCCTTCCGGCCTTCCTTAGTGAACTGGATCGCCGTCCTGGGATGCTGGTTCAAAAGCCCGGTCATCAGATATTGCAGGTCATACCCCCAAACAACCCCCTCCTCTTTCAGCTTATTCATATGCGTGTCGATAAACTGAATCGCCGGATAGACATTGTACTTGGGGTTCTTTAAAAATCCCAGCAAAAGCTCCATCGCGCAGTTTCCGGCGCCCCTTCCCATGGAAGAATATGTAGCGTCCAACCAGTCCACGCCGTCTCCCACCGCCTCGATGGTATTGGCAAAGGCGAGCTGCTGATTGTTGTGGGCATGAATACCCACTTTTTTGTTGTACTTTGCTGCAAATTCCATGTAGACGTCGGTCAGTCTCGCAATCTGCTCCGGATACATCGCCCCATAGCTGTCCACAATATAGAACACATTTACGGGCGTCTGTCCCAGAATCTCCAGAGCCGCCCGAAGATCTCCCTCCTGGGCATTGGAAATAGCCATGATATTACAGCTCACCTCGTAGCCTTTGTTCGCGGCGTCCTCAATCATATCCACCGCCGCAGGAATCGTGTTCAGATAAGTCGCCACACGGATCAGATCGATGGGACTGTCCTTCCGAAGCAGAATGTCCTGCTTATAATTGCAGCGCCCCACATCCGCCATGACGGAAATCTTCAGATCGGTGGCATTATCCCCGACGACAGCGCGGATATCCTCGTCGTCGCAGAACTTCCACTTTCCGAATTTATTGACGTCGAACATCTCCTTGTCCGCCTTGTAACCAAACTCCATATAGTCCACTCCGGCGCGCAGGTTCGTGAGGTACAGGGCCTTCACAAAATCATCCTGAAAATAAAAATCATTTACCAGTCCGCCATCCCGAAGGGTAGCGTCCACCACCTTCACACCCGGACGATAAGCCATCAGATTTGCAATCTCCTTCATTCTTTCAATCCCTTCTTTCCGTATCACCTTTACAGGGCGCAGATTCCACTTCTTTTTCCCTGCCAAACATCTTGTCCGCTGCACTAATGAGTTTAACAGTTTAAAGTAAAGAAGTCAAGAACAATTTCAGCCCCTAATTCAATTCGCAGCAATAAACCAGCCCGTCCTGCCCACGCAGCTCTCCTGACGGTCAGTTTATACCGTTTTATGGAAAGAGTGCAAAGCCTTGATCGTTCAACAAAGACTTTACACCCTGAATTCCTGCCGCACGGTCCGCCTGTCAATTGGCTTTTTCAAGCCAAACCCTGTTTTCCGTACTTGTTCCCCATGCCTCAAGCGCCAGATCATATGTATCGGAAACCTTCTGATCGATCGCCTTGACATCCTTTCTCAGTTCTAACTGGGTCGTCCGCAGAACGGAAACTTGAGAATCAAGCTTGTCAAGGCGGGTGTCGATCACATTGATGTGGCTGTCGATCGCATCCAGGCGGGTATCGATTACGACGATATGATCATCAATCGCATCCAGACGGGTATTGATCGTGCCGATACTCTCATGAATCGGCTGAAGCTTTTCGTCTAACTTTTCATCCAGCTTTTTATCTAACTTTTCATCCAGCTTTTTATCTAATTTTTCTTCCAGTTTCTTGTCTAATTTTTCTTCCAGCTTTTCGTCCAATTTTTTATCCAACATGTCGGATATGGCTTGTAATAATTCATTATCGCTCATAGGATCACCTGACCTTTACTAAGTTGCCCCGTTTAAAAAAGATTGTAACAAATTAACTGCAAGGTGTAAAGCCTTTATTCAATTATCAAGGTTCCCAAAATGCTCCCTTTATACCTGCTCGGGCAGAAAGAGGCATTCCCATTTATTCAGATCTGTTATCCGGCTATCTGACAAATTTACTACAAATTTTTAATCAAGAAAAAACATCATTTTCAAACTGCTTTATATTTTTGCGCACCAAAACAAAGCATATATGTGCTAAATAACAATTTTAATGCACAGTGGAAAATCAAGTATAAAACAGATGAGTTGATAGAATGTAAAGAAAATACCTAAAAATAAGAAAGCGCCTCGAAAACAATTCAGGCACTTCTTATAAATGGCGAAAGGGGGACTCGAACCCTCGACACCACGGGTATGAACCGTGTGCTCTAGCCAGCTGAGCTATTTCGCCAATTCTCCGGCCTACACCGGAATGGAAGTTATAGGGCTCGAACCTATGACCCTCTGCTTGTAGGGCAGATGCTCTCCCAGCTGAGCTAAACTTCCAGACGGTTTTCAACACCGACTTTATTACTATACAATGCCTGTCCCAGTTTGTCAACAACTTTTTCTCCCCCAGTTCAGCCAGCCGCCGTGATTCGGGCAAAAATTGTGCTCGCACAAATTTTTGCCGAACACGCGCGGCTGAGGGAGCGCCCATCAATGAGCAAAGATAGTCGCGAAGCGACGGAGAGCGCCGCAGGCGCGACTTTGCGAATGGGCGCGGGCTGAACTTGGTCCCCTAGGGACGCATCTCCCATCCAATGCGCAAAGACAGCTACATAAGCGACAGAGATCGCCACAGACCTGCCTTTGCGAATGGGCGCGGGCTGAACTGGTTACCCAAAGCCGCAGTCTAAACCCGACTCCGAATCCTTCCTCTACTCCGTAATCATCCTCCTGCAGCATGCCGGCGTCCTATAATTATATTTGCTGATCTTGATCCCGTCCTTTTCATTGCTGGCGTGGACGACCTGCCCTCCTCCGATATACAGGGCAACATGGTTGATCGTCCCGTTCTTGCTGTAAAACACCAAGTCGCCCGGCTGCAGCTCCGACTCCTTGATCGCCGTACCATTTTTTGCCTGGGCCCGGGCCGTCCGGTCCAGCTTGATCCCAAAATTCTTAAAGATACTCTGGACAAAACCGGAGCAGTCCGCACCCTTCGTCAGGCTGGTGCCGCCCCAGACATAAGGATTTCCCACAAACTGCTTCGCATATTCCACAAGTTCTACACGGAAATCAGATATATCTTTGCCGTAAAGCAGCTCCGACATGGTCAGGGCCGTATCCAGCTTTTTTTCCACCGTGACATATTCAGCGCTGACATAGGCATCCGTCTCGTCCAGTTTAACATGCACCCAGCCGTCCTTTGACCCTGCATACTCCAATTCCTCCCCCTGGGAAAGCGTGGTAAGGATCCTCCCCTCCAGGGAGGGCTGCTCCCGAACATTCAAGCCATCCCCCTGGGAGACAGCGACAATTCTCACTTGTTTTTTTGCTTCGATAACAGCGTCCAGCCCCGTCAAAAGATAGTCACAGCTCACATAGCCTTCCACTTCACCGGATGTAATTTTCGCCCAGCCATCGGAAACCTCGATCACTTCGCAGGCTGACCGGTCCCACATTTTGCCAACCAGCTTTGCAGAGGTGGACGGCGTTTCTCTCACATTGAGACAGCTTCCGGGCGTATCAGCGATACCCAGATTCGTATAACCCCAGTGGGAACCTTCCGCCGCGTCCGCAATAGCCATGTATTCCTCTTCGGAAAGATCCGCCTCAAAAAAAGATGCGACGCCCACGGTCTGGCGCAGTTCTTCAAATTCTGCCGCTTTCGCCGCCGGGCTGACTGCCAGGCCTACCGCCAGTGCTGCCGCTGCCGCTATCAAATGTTTTCCTCTCAAATAACCCATTTTCCCTTCCCCGTACATCTCAGTTTTTGAACTTACAGAACGATTCCGCCGCGCTTCGCCAGGCCGCTCCACAGGGTTTTTGGCGCTTTTCAAACAACGGGCGGTAAACTATCGCCTCACAAATGTTCAGTATGTCCAAATTCTTTCATTTGTTACGAATTTGTTACATCTTGTTACAAATTATAGTCGGAATGTAACGAACTGTCAACCCTTTCCAGGGAATTTTCGGGAATTGGGAAAATGTTCCTGGCTTTGACCAGATCATATATTACCTGGCATCTTCTTATAATGCCCGACTCCGTTTATTTTTCCGCTTTTCTATGCGGGCTGCCTGTCAACGACCTTATTCCAAAAGCGGCAAAATAACCGGCAATGATCCCCGCAAAGTTCAAAACCAAATCATCCACATCAAAACTGCGGCCAACAATGGGCTGTATCACTTCTACAACAATCGGAACGGTAACAGCGGCTTTCCAGATACTCCGATTATTGATTTTTTCGGAAACGAAAGGCAGGAAAAAGCCAAAAGGCACAAACATGAGAAAGTTGTAAATCAGCATTTTCAGAACCCAACGCCCAATCGTAAGTTCACCTGCTATTAATTTGACGACCGTCGGAACAAGGTTAAACTCACCTGAGAAGAACGCAAGCTCTTTGTGGCTATACCCCACAAAGATATTTGCCCAAATATACATCCACAGGTGAGCAGGTACGAGAATGAGATTGACAAGTCCTGTCAGATAGCACACGAAAAGCCAACGCATAATCTCTGTGCCCCATCTGACGGTGTTCCCGTGCCTTTTCATGTAAATACATCTGTAAACAGCATAAATTACTCCTGTCAACAGGGTAATAGGGATAACTTGCAGGAACAGGCTTAATACAGTGCCGGAGTTCAGTAAATGGTATAGTTTATTCATTCTTATTTGCCCTCCCGCCTGCTCATGGGTGTTCACGGATCTGAACGACTATCCATTCTCCGCTGTCACTTCTTTCTACTTTCCAAAGCGAAGGAATGTTCCAGCTTCCGCAAGCGATACTGCCATCGTGATTGAATGTCTCTGACGAGTAACAGACCCAGATATAGCCCTCGTCTTGCCCAAGATGGGCGGACCACAGCTCCAACGAATGTTCATTGTACGCCGTATCGCCATAACTGTCCGTATCGGTTGCATAACGGGCGAGCAGGCCATACCTCTCTTCATTTTCGACGCTTGTATGCCGCACATCATGGAACGCCTGATCCGCCAGGCGCAAAACCGCCTGCGCTTCCCTGCGGTCAGATGCGGAGCCGATGAAGATTGCCTTTGCAATCTGCCCGCCGCTATAATAGCTCCCCATTGCCATGGGCCCAATTTCAAAAAAACGGTAGACAGGGAAAAAGTGAAGCAGTATGCAGACGATGATAAAGAGGCCCGCTATCACAGCGGCCACACGATATGCCTGTCGGCGCAATTTCCTGCGGGCAGCTTTCATGGACTTCATCACTTCCGTCTCTAAACTATCCTGCAGTCCGCCGCCAACTTTTTCAACCTTTGTCCCAGCTTTCAGCGCTTCCAGTTCCGCCGTACATTCAGGACAATTTTTAAGATGTTCTTTGACAGCTGCCTCCGTTTCGCCGCTGACCATGTTTTCGAGGTACAGGGGCAGGATATCACGAACCACACTACACTCATTTTTCATGTTTCTTTTCCTCCAATCTGCGCTGTATCATTTTTCTGGCCCGGTGATAGGTAACGCAGGCCCAGTTATCGGTTTTCCCATAAAGATCGCCTATTTCTTTGAACGACAGTTCGCCGAATACACGCCACATGAATACTTCCTTGTATGGCTCGGATATGTCATGCAGGATTTTTCGCATTTGGCGGGCGTCCTCTTCTTCCTCGATCTGTGTATCGAGCCGTGCATCCGCAGCGGCAATATTCTGTAAATCTGATTCGTCGATACTTGATACTCGTCTGTTCTTTTTCAAGTATGTGTAATAAGTGTTTTTGGCAATCTGACAAAGCCAGACCCGCATATCACAGTCGCCGCGAAAATCATCTATGGAATTGATGGCTTTGAAAAAGGTTTCGCTTGTGATCTCCTCTGCGATATGCTGGTTTCCCGAGAGCTGCCATACATAGTGATAGATCGGCTTGAAATAAGCGCGGTAAATCTGTTCAAACTCCATTACGCTACCACCTCCTTTCGCAATTAAGACTTCGCAAGCCGAAAAATCTTACAATTTTTCTACAAAAAAACAGCGCCACTTTCTCAATGGCGCTGTGCGAACGATCTGAAACCCCTCTACACCGTTGCCGCATTCTCCTCCGCCTCCAGGCTCTTTTCCTGGTCCATGATGGCGAACGCAATGTTGGTGGCGTGGTCGGACACTCTCTCCAGCCCGGAGACGATGTCCGAAAAGATCATGCCGGCCTCCGGGGTACATTCTCCCCGGGTCAGGCGCGCCACATGGGCCTTCTGGAGCTCCCGCTCCTTCTCGTCCACCTGCTCCTCCAGACGGATCACATCCTGCATGTGAGTGTACTCGCTCTTCACAAAAATATCCACGGAATACCGCATGATGGTGTTCACCATATCCAGCATCTCCCCCAGCTCCTTCTGGGCCTGGGGACTGATCACGATATTCTGCTCCTGGCGCTGTCTCGCGGCGTCCGCCACATTTTCCGCGTGGTCGCCGATCCGCTCGATATCGTTCACCACATGGAACAGAGCGCCGATGCTCTTTAAGTCCTCGATGGGAAGGGTGCTCTGGTTGATCTTTACGAGGTAATCCGTGATGGCATGGTTCAGGAAATTGATGTTCTTCTCCACCTCGTAGACTTCCTCGATATCCTCCTCATCCAGGGTGATCAGCGCGTTCATGGCGCGGTTTAGGTTCTCGCTGGCAAGGGAAGCCATGCGGTCCAGCTCCTTGATCACTTCCACAACGGCGGTGGCGGGGTTGAACACCACCTTCTCGCCGATATATTTCAGCTGATAGCTCTCGCGATAGCCGATCTTCTGATCCTCGCCGGGCACGCAGAGACAGGCCAGCTTTACAATCCAGTTGGAGAAGGGAAAGAGCACGATCACCTGAAAGATCTTGATCAGCGTATGAGCGTTGGCCACAAACCGTCCGTTGTCGGAAGAGATGGCCCAGATCAGCTTCACCACAAAATCCTCCGCCGCAAACAGGATCACATACAAAAGCACCGTACCGATCACGTTGAACCAGAAGTGGATCAGCGCCGCCCTCTTGGCGTCCTTTTTGCCGGCCAGGGAGGCCAGGAGCGCCGTGCTGCAGGCGCCGATATTACATCCCAGTATGATGTACAGCGTGATATGCAGGGAGAGCAGATCCTGATTGGCAAGCAGAAGGACGATGCTGACCGTCACGGAAGAACTCTGGATCACAGAGGTCAGGACCAGGCCCATCAGCGTCGCCATATAGGGATTTGTCAGGGAAGCCAGGAGGTTCACGATCAGGGGTTCCTCCTTCATCGCCGCCATGGAACTGGACATGGTGCTCAGCCCCAGGAAAAGAACGCCGAAACCGATGATGATGTCCGCGAATTTTTTGACTCTCTCCTGTTTGATGAACATGACCATCAGCACGCCGGCCAGCAAGATCAGCGGCGCGTATGCCGATAAGTTAAAGGAGACGAGCTGTGAGGTGATGGTGGTGCCGATATTTGCGCCAAAGATCACGCCTGCGGCCTGATACAGGTTCATCAGACCGGCGTTTACAAAACTGACGACCATTGCCGTACAGGCGGAAGACGATTGAATGATCCCGGTAAATACGATGCCGACGAGCATGCCGGAAAAACGGTTGGTAGTGAAGATCTCCAGAATACGCCTGAGCTTCGCGCCCGCCACCTTCTCGATGGAGTCGCTCATCACCCTCATGCCGAACAGAAACAGGCCGAGACCGCCCGCCATGCTCAAAAGAATCGCGCTGTTCATACTTTTTTCCCTTCGTGTGCTGTAACCTGATGCATACTTAATGTTTCATCGTTTTGTCCATACATCTTCCATTGTACGGGAAACGCGCCGAATATACAATATCCTTTTTTCTAAAATTTTATCGGTTATCCGTCTGGTTTTTTGCAATTTGCCACATACCGGCTCAAGAACGCCTCCGGCCGGCGGCAATATCCTGCCGCAGCTGCTCCTTCAGGGCCTCCAAATCCGGAAACTTCCTTTCCGGCCGGCGGAACTTCTGGAGACTGACCTGGATCTCCCGGCCGTAGATCTCCTCCTGGAAATCGTATAGATAAGATTCCACGCCCACCTGTTCCCGGCCGCTGACCGTGGGTTTCCGCCCCACATTGCTGACGGCGGGATATTCCCTCTCTCCCACCTTCACCCTGGAAAAGTACACGCCAAAGGGCGGAAGCAGCTTGTCCTCCGGCGGGAGCAGGTTCACCGTGGGAAAGCCCAGGGTCCTTCCGATCCGGTGCCCGTGCTGTACGGTCCCGGACACCATATAGTCCTCCCCCAGAAGCTCTCCCGCCCGCTCCATCTCCCCTCTCTCCAAAAGGGCCCGGATCCGGGTGGAGCTGACCTCCTCTCCTCCGGCGCATACCTTCGGTATGATCCGGACCGTCAGACTAAGCTCCGGGGCAAGTTTTTCCAGAAGCGCCGCGTTTCCGGCGCCGTTTTTCCCAAAAGAGAGATCCTCCCCTGCGGCGATGAATCTCCCCCTTAAAGACCTGGCCAGGATCTCCCGGGCAAAACTTTCCGGCTCCATGGCCGCCGTCTCCCGGTCCATGGGGAATTCCACCAGCACATCCACTCCAAGCTCCTGAAAGATCTTTCTTTTTTCCTCCCGGGTGGTGAGGACCTTTTCATCCCCCCGGCCAAAGAGTACGGCGGGAGAGGGATCAAAAGTAAAGACGCAGGCGGCAAGCCCCGTCTTCTTCTGCTCCAGGATCTCTTTCAAGAGTCTCCTGTGCCCGATGTGGACGCCGTCAAACTTCCCGACGGCGACAGCGGCATCCCTGTGCAGTTGAAATTCTTTCTGTCCCGCAATGATCTCCAAAAGTTTTCCCTCGCCTAAATCCTTTGCCCTGTCAGCGACATGTCCCGAACCGTTCTATCCGGGCATTTATTCCGTCGCCTGCCAGTGGGTCCCACAGAACCCTCACCCGATAAACATCTTCACCGGCTGGTATCTCCGGCTCTGGGGAGAATATTCGTAAATTCCAAGAAACTCCCCCCGGGAGGTACACATGCGCACCCAGCCGTCATGTCTTTTTTCCCTCGGTCCCTCTTCGTCCGCCCCTTCTGTCTCCGCAGCCTCCAAGGGAACCGGGTTCCCGTTTCGAAGCATTTTGTCAGCCTCCGGGCGAACGCGGAGGCGGGGCTTGTCCTCAAAAACTTTCTCCACCGGACAGAGTACCCTTTCCAGGCCCCCCTTGTCACGGACCTCTTCCAGCTGCGCAAGCGTCAGGGCTTCCTCTTTCCGGAAGTTTCCCACCCTCGTCCTCTCCAGAGACCGCATGGTGCCGCCGCAGCCCAGTTTCTCCCCGATATCGGCGCAGAGGGTGCGGATATAAGTGCCCTTGGAGCAGACCACCCGCATCCGGACCACAGGCAGCTCCATCTCCAGGATCTCCAGCTCCAGAATCTCCACGCGCCTTGCCGCACGCTCCACCTCCACGCCGGCTCTCGCCAGCTCGTAAAGCTTTTTCCCGTTCACCTTCAGCGCCGAATACATGGGGGGCACCTGGTCATAGGGTCCCAGAAAGCTCAAAGCCGCCCTGCGGACTTCCTCCCCGGAAACCGTGACGGGCCTCCTCTCCAGTTCCGTCCCCGTGGTGTCCTGGGTGTCCGTGACGACGCCCAAAAGAAGCTCTGTCACATACTCCTTGTCCTTGTCGGCGAGCATGTCGCAGAGCTTTGTACCCGTTCCCAGGCACACCGGCAGGACGCCGACAGCCGCAGGGTCCAGCGTCCCTGTATGTCCGATTTTTTTCTGTCCGCAGATCCCCCGCATCTTCGCCACCACGTCGTGGGAGGTAAAGCCGGGTTCCTTATATACATTGATGATTCCATTCAGCATGCCGGACTCTCCTTACTGCGCCTTCTTCAGCTCCCTCTCGATCTCGGCCGAGAGATTGTTCACACAGTCGTAGAACGTCCCCTTCATCGTGCAGCCCGCCGCCCTGGCGTGTCCGCCTCCTCCGAAATGGGAGGCCACCTGCGCGGCGTCCACCTTTTCATCCGTCCTCATACTGACTTTATACTCCAGCGGAGCGGATTCATACATAAAGATGGCGCAGCTGATCCCCTTGATGTTCCTCAGCTCGTTGACGATCCCCTCGAAATCCTGCTTGGTCACCTGATAAAAATCCATCGCTTTCCTGTCGATGACGCTGACGATGCAGCGGCCGTCCATAAAGCGGATGCTCTCCATCAGCGCCCTGCCCAGGATCTGCGCCTGAAGATAGGTTCTCTGATAAAAGGTCTCCTGGATGATCCGGTAAAAGTCAAAGCCAAAGCTGATCAGATGCGCCGCTTTTCTCATGGTGTCCGGCGTGGTGTTGGAATACTGGAACACCCCCGTATCGTGGGCCATTCCCACATAGAGGATCTTTGCCAGCTCCCTGTCCAGACTGTCCTTGTCGATCAGATCATAGATCAGCTCGCAGGTGGAACCCACCTGGGGCTGCACATAGTTCACCGTGCCGCTGCCGGGCACATTGGTGATGTGGTGGTCGATGTTGACGGTCTTTGCCGCCGCCCTGGCATACTTCGCCCCGTCCATAAGCCGGTCCAGGCTGCAGTCCAGAATGAAGAACACGTCAAAAGCCTCCTGCTCCGGAAAATCCGTGACGATATCCTCATACCCCGCCAGCTCCGCAAAGACAGGATTCGGTTTCTCCAAAAAAACCGTCACCTGAGCCTCCGGCATTTTTTTCTTCAGATAATACCGCAGTGACAGACAGGCTCCCACACTGTCCCCGTCCGGCTTTGCGTGGCCGCCGATGCCTATGCGCTTTGCTTCCGCGCACTCCTTTAACAAATCCATGGTTCACTTTACCTTGCCTTTCTAAAATAAAGCCCCCTCTAAAAATGTTTTTGCCGCCCCTGCCGCTTTCTCCGAAAATTCACTCTTCCGCTTCCCCGTCCGGATCCTCCGTCGTCTCTTCAGTCTGGCTGCCCGGCTCTTCATCCCCTCTGCCGGCGGCGGCCGCCCTGTCCACGGCCATGACCTCGTCGATCCTGTGGGACATATTGACTCCGTAAGCGATGGACTGATCCATCACAAAGGTAATCTCCGGGGTGTTCCGCAGGTTGACAGCCTTCGCCAGCTGTCTGCGGATATACCCCATGGCGCTGTTTAGGCCCTCCAGGGTCTTTTCACAGGCTTCCTGGCCTCCCAGCACGCTGATCCAGGCCTTGCAGCTCTTCAAATCCGGAGCGACTTCCACCGCAACCACGCTGGTCCAGGGGCTGATCCTGGGATCCTTGATATCGCTGCGGATGATCTCCGCCAGGGTCTTCTGCACTTCCCCGTTGATACGAGTATTTTTTACACTGTTTTTCCTCATTCTACCTGGGCACCTCCACCATGACGTAGGCTTCCACGATATCCATCTCCTGCATCTGGTCGAATCCCTCAAACACAAGACCGCACTCGAATCCGGCCTTGACCTCCTTCACATCATCCTTGAAACGCTTTAAGGAAGCCAGAGCGCCTTCGTAGATCTGCTCGCCCTCCCGGGTGATACGGATCTTGCAGTCTCTCTGGAACTGACCGTCCAGCACATAGGAACCTGCGATATTGCCGATCGCCGAAGCACGGAATATCTGACGCACCTCCGCGTGGCCGATAACTTTCTCCTCAAACACGGGATCTAGCATTCCCTTCATGGCGGCCTCAATATCTTCGATGGCCTGATAGATGACCTTATACAGGCGCACGTCCACGCCCTCTCTCTCCGCGGTAGCTTTCGCCGTGGCGTCGGGACGCACGTTAAATCCGATGATGATGGCGTTGGACGCGCTGGCAAGGGTCACGTCGGACTCGTTGATGGCGCCGACCCCGCCGTGGATGCACTTCACCACAACCTCCTCGTTGGAGAGCTTTAACAGGGATTGTTTCACAGCCTCCACGCTGCCCTGCACATCCGCCTTCACGATCAGATTCAGCTCCTTGAGGTTCCCCTCCTGGATCTGGGAGAACAGATCGTCCAGGGACATCCTGCTCTTGGTCTCCTCGATCATCTTCTCCTTATTCTGTGCCATGTAGGTCTCGGCATAAGTCTTCGCCGTCTTATCGCTGTCGTGGGCAAGGAAGACCTCTCCCGCGCTGGGAACGTCGCTCAGTCCCAGGATCTCCACGGGCATCGAAGGGCCTGCCTCCTTTAAGCGTCTGCCCTTGTCGTCCACCATGGCCCTCACCTTGCCGTGGGCCGCTCCGGCGGAGATAAAGTCTCCCACATGAAGGGTTCCCTTCTGCACCAGCACGGTAGCCACAGGCCCCCGGCCCTTATCCAGCTCCGCCTCGATCACGAGGCCCCTGGCCTTTCTGTCGGGATTTGCCTTCAGCTCCAAAATGTCCGCGGTGAGCAGGATGGTCTCCAGAAGATCCCCGATGCCCTGCCCGGTCTTCGCGGATACCGGAACAAACTCCGTGTTTCCGCCCCAGTCCGTGGCGATAAGCTCATATTCCGTCAGCTCCTGTTTCACTCTCTCGATGTTCGCGGCGGGCTTGTCGATCTTGTTCACCGCCACAATGATCTCAATTCCGGCAGCTTTCGCGTGATTGATGGCCTCTATGGTCTGGGGCATCACGCCGTCGTCCGCAGCAACCACAAGGATGGCGATATCGGTGGAATTTGCGCCCCGCATACGCATGGCCGTAAAGGCCTCGTGTCCCGGCGTATCCAGGAACGTGATGTTCCGGCCGTCCAGGGAAACCGTGTAAGCGCCGATGTGCTGGGTGATGCCCCCGGCCTCCTTATCCGTCACATTGGTCTTTCGGATAGCGTCCAGAAGGGAGGTCTTACCATGGTCCACATGACCCATGACGCAGATTACGGGAGGTCTCTCAACGAGAGACGCTGCATCTTCCTCGTCCTCCTTCAGAAGTTCCTCGATCACATCGACCTTGACTTCCTTCTCGCAGAGGATCTCGTACTCCATGGCGATATTCTCCGCCTCCTCGTAGGAAATCTCCTGGTTCACCGTGACGACTTTTCCCTGCAAAAAGAGCTTCTTAATGATGGCCGCGGGCTGCTGCTTCATCTTTTCAGCCAGTTCCTTTATGGTGATGCTCTCCGGAAGAGTGATCACCTTGATCACTTCCTCCACGGCTTCCTCTTTCTTCTTCTCAGGCTTGATGAAGCGTCCGGGCTTGTTCTTTACAGCCTCGTCCTCTTCATACATATAGTCTTTCTTATTGCGCTTATCCTTCTCCTGGGAGAACCTTCTCTTATCTTCCTCCCGCTTCTTCTCCATATCCTTTCCGGGCGCTTCGCCGCCAAAACCGCCGGCTTTGCCGCCGCGGCCGTCACGGTTTCCAAAAGCAGCGCCCTGGCCGGGTCTTCCTCCCTGGCCGCCGAAGCCGCCTCTTCCGTCCCGGCTGCCGCCCTGGTACTGTCCGGTCCTGCCTGCGCCGTCCCGGTTCCCATATTGCCCGCCCTGACGGTTGAAACCACCCTCGCGGTTCCCATACTGACCGCCCTGACGGCCGAAACCGCCCTCGCGGTTCCCATACTGGCCGCCCTGACGACCGAAACCGCCCTCACGGTTCCCATACTGACCGCCCTGACGATTGTAGCCGCCCTCCCGGCCTGCAGTCTCACGGTTCCCGTACTGGCCGCCCTGACGGTTATACCCGCCTTCACGCCCTGCCGCCTCACGGTTTCCGTACTGGCCGCCCTGACGATTGTAGCCGCCCTCACGGACTGCTCCATCCCGGCCCCCGTACTGGCCGCGGTTTTCCTGAGGTCTGCGCTCCTGCGCAGGTCTGGACTGGGGCGCAGCGGGCCTTGCCTGTGCCGCAGGAGTCTCCTGTACCGCAGGGTTTGCCGTCCCCGCCGCATGGATTTCCTTCGGAGCCGCCTTCACCTCCTGCTGAGGTGCCTGGGTCTCCGGCTTTCTCTCCGGAGCAGGAGCCGCTTTCCTGGGCTGCTGCACATTTCCCGGCACCATCTGAACGCTGGGCGTAGGGGACGGAGGCGTCAGGGGCTTAATGGGCGTGTGGGGAGCCTGCTGGGGCCGGCCGCCGTTCATCCCGGGCCGATTCATTCCTCCGTTCTGCGGCCTGCCCTGGGGCATGTTTCCCCGCTGTCCCGGATTTCTGGAATTCTGGGAATTGTTTACAATGATGATCGTCTTTTTCTTTTTGGGCGGTTCTCCGGAAGGCGCAGACGCCTTAGGAGCCTGCGTCCCGGCGCTCTTTCCCTCTTCCGCCGCCCTGGGAGCCTGCTCCTTTACGGGCTGGGCCGCAGGAGCCTTTGCTCCCTCCGCTGCCTTGGAGGCCGGATCCTTTGCGGGCTGGGCCGCAGGGGCCTTCTCCCCTTTCCCTGCCTTAGCGGTTTTCGCCCCGGCGCTCTCTTCCTTTTTATCCTGCGCGCCGGAAGCATACGCCTTCCGGACCATCTGGGCCTCCGCTTCTTCAAGGCCGCTGGAGGCCGTCTTTCCCTCCACGCCGTTTTTCTCCAGGAAACCTAAGATTTCCTTGCTGTCTTTATTCAACTCTTTCGCGAGCTCATGTACTCTCATTTTCGCCATTCTACTCTCTTTTCTCCTTTCCAAGCATCCGTCAGGCCTGAGTTTCCTGTTTCAGCTGCGCGATCACCGCAGCCGCCAGCCCCTCGTCACATATCGCCACAGAAGATCTCAGGTCTTTCCCGATCGCCCGGCCCAAATCTTCCTTCCTCCCGTACTCGAAAACAGGGACCTGATAAAACGCACATTTATCCCGGAAAAGTTTTTTCGTGTTTTCCGACGCGTCTCCGGCCGTCAGCACGACTTTCGCCTTTCCGCTTCTCACCGCCTCCAGCGTCTGAAATTCCCCGCTGGCGGCCAGCCGTCCCTTCATCGCGATTCCCAGAAGGGACATCACCTTACTCGGTTTCCCCATCCGCAAACTCCTTTTCCAGGGCATCGTAGACCTGCTCGGGGATACTCATCTTAAAGGACCTTTCAAGCCCTTTATTCTTCCTCGCCTGTTTCAGACAGGTCATGCTCTTACATAGATATGCGCCGCGGCCGTTCTTCTTCCCTGTAAAATCCAGACAGATGGAAGAATCTTCCGACTTCAGTACGCGCATCATTTCTTTCTTGCTCTTCATCTCCCCGCAGCCCACACACTGCCTCAAAGGAATTTTTTTCGCCATGCCGATCCCATGCCTTTCTGTTTCGAAACGGCCTTTAGAAGTTCCCCTCAGGTTCATTCCCCGGCGGGATCCGCTCCGGCTTCCTCATCCGGCGCAGCCCCGTCCACATCATATCCGGCTTCATAACCGGCCTCTTCCGCATAGCCGGTACCATCTTCAACACCGTTTGCCTCTGCGTAACCGGCCTCGCCTTCATAGCCGGCTTCTTCCTCGTAGCCTTCTTCGTCGTACCCTTCGTAGTCCTCGTCCAGATAATCCTCGTAGCGGAATCCGGGCGCGTCCTTCGCCTGGGTCTCGGATTTGATATCAATCTTATAGCCGGTGAGCTTTGCCGCCAGCTTGGCGTTCAGTCCCACTTTACCGATGGCAAGGGACAGCTGATAGTCCGGCACCACCACTTTCGCAGTGCGCTCCTCCGGATCCGCGAACACCGCAACCACCTTGGCGGGGGACAGGGCGTTCTGGATCAGATTGCCAGGGTTTTCGTCCCAGTTCACGATATCGATCTTCTCGCCGCGGAGTTCCTCCACGATGGCGTTGACCCTTGCGCCGTTCATGCCGACACAGGCGCCCACGGCGTCCACATTGGGATTGTTGGACCACACAGCAATCTTCGTGCGGCTCCCCGCCTCCCGGGCAATGCTCTTGATCTCCACCGTTCCGTCCTTGATCTCGGTGACCTCCTCCTCAAAGAGACGCTTCACCAGATCCGGATGGGTACGGCTCACCAGAATATGAGGGCCCTTGGGCGCGTCCTTCACCTCCAGCACAAACACTTTAATGCGCTCCGTGGGACGGATGTACTCTCCCCTGACCTGCTCCTTTTCCGTGAGAATGCCGTCTGCCTTGCCAAGGTTGATGCTGATATTGTTGCCGATAAACCGTTGTACCACGCCGGTAATCACATCCCGCTCTTTCATGTGATACTGATTGTAGATCACGTTCCGCTCTTCCTCCCGGATCTTCTGCAGGATCACGTTCTTGGCGTTCTGGGTGGCGATACGTCCAAACTCCTTGGACTTGATCTCCACATGGATCACATCGCCGACAGAGGCTTTCTTGGAGATCTGCTGCGCATCCTCGAGAGAGATCTGCAGGCAGTCGTCCACCACTTCCTCAGCGGTCGCGACAACCTCCTTTTCTGCATATACCAGAAAATCGCAGGTGTCCCGGTCGATCTCCACCTTTACGTTGTCCGCTTTTCCAAAATGGTTCCTGCAGGCGGTGAGAAGGGAGTTCTCGATCGCCTCAAACAGCGTCTCCTTGCTGATCTCCTTCTCCTTCTCCAGAATGTCCAGCGCCTCCATCAATTCCTTGTTCATCATTTCCTCCATTTCCGGCTTCCCGCCTTAGTCTTATCTATTTCTGTCTTTACTTCCACATTTGTCGGCAACCCTAAAAGTCCAGCGCCAGACGGATCAGGGCAATATCCTTCCGGGCAAAAGTGCGCGGCTTCCGCTTTCCTTCCTCCCCCTCCAGGATCGTCACGGCATCCCCGTCAAAGCTCTGCAGAATGCCGGAAAAATCCCTGCATTTTTCCAAGGGCTTGAAAAGCCGGATCTCCACCTCCTGGCCGAGACTTTTCTGCAGATGCTTATCCTTCTTCAGCGTCCGTCCGAGACCGGGGCTTGACACCTCCAGGATATAGGCGTCCGGTATGAAATCTTTTTCGTCCAGCTGATCCGAGAGAGCCCTGCTCACAGTCTCGCAGTCGCTGATGTTCACGCCCTCCGGCTTGTCAATATAGGCGCGCAGGAAAAAATTCCCGCCCTCTTTCACATACTCCACGTCGTAGATCTCAATGCCCATCTTTTCCACGATAGGAAGAAGGAGCTCCTCCGTCCTCGCCTCATAGTCTTCATGCCTCGACATACCCGTCTCCTCCCTGCCGTCATACGCCTCCAACAAAGAATTAAGAGTGGCTCGCACCACTCTTAATCTAGCAATCACTATAAATCGTAACTTAGTTTATACCTTTTTACTGTAAATGTCAACAAATTTTTTCTATCAATCCGTCTGTAGCTCTATGCACCAAATATCTCACTGCACTGTTTCAGATAATCCGTAATCTTCAAATGCTGCGGGCAGGCACGTTCGCACTGTTTACAACCGATGCAGTCTGTGGCACGGTGCCCTTCCGATATGCCGGCGTAGCGCTCTTTCGCCTGCGCTGTCTGCCCGTTTCCAATCTGCAGATTTGCCGCTGCAAAAATATCGGGGATCTGGATCTGTCTCGGGCATCCGTCCGTGCAGTAGTGACACGCCGTACACGGGATTTCCGCCGAGCTGCCGAGAATCTTCTGTGCCTGCCGGATGATCTTTTGTTCTTCTTCATTCAACGGCTGAAAATTCTTCATATAGGAAAGGTTATCTTCCATCTGCTCCACGCTGGACATTCCCGAAAGCACGGTAATGATCCCGTCCAGACTTGCCACAAACCGGATCGCCCACGAAGCCGGCGACATGTCGGGAGCGTAACCCTGAAACAGCTCTTTGACCGCCGCCGGAGGATTCGCCAGCTTGCCTCCTTTCACCGGCTCCATAACGACTATGGATTTTCCATGTTTCCTCGCAACCTCATAGTTTGCACGGGACGATATGTTTGGATCGTTCCAGTCGGCATAGTTGATCTGCAGTTGAACAAAGTCAACCTCCGGATGTTCGGAAAGCAGACGGTCGAGAAGCTGCGGACCGGCATGGAAAGAAAAACCAAAGTGCTTGATCAGTCCTTCCTCTTTCCTTTTCTTTACAAAATCCGGCTCATCATCAGAATGTGTGGAATAGAAAACTGCTTTAAAGCCGCATAAGCATTGAAAAAGCATACGATCTCAGTT
>CANQEV010000035.1 GCA_947595925.1 uncultured Acetatifactor sp.
TGTTGTTCCGGCTTTAGGGCGTTGAACTTCTCCGTCAGGGACGGTTTGGCGTTAATCTCTTTCAGGATCTCATCCTGGGTGATACGCTGGATGAAGGATGGCATGAAGGAATCCGCAGCTGAGAACGCAGAACTGTGTAAAGAATTTGCGGATCCCCTCATCGCCAGGCTTCGGGTGAAATCCCCGGCTTATCCAATCGGTATCCGGAGCACCTGCCCGATCTGCAGCACGCTGCTTGTGAGTCCGTTGGCGCGCATGATGGCGTCTACGGTGGTATCGTATCTGCGGGCCAGCTCCCAGAGGGTGTCGCCTGAGCGGACGGTGTACTCCACATAGGGACTTTGTGAGACCGGTATCTGAAGCACCTGTCCGATCTGCAGATCGTTGCTTGTGAGGCCGTTGGCCTCCTTGATGGCGTTTACCGTGGTGCCATAGCGCTGGGCGATGGACCAGAGGCTGTCGCCGGCTTTTACCGTGTAGGAGATCGTACTGGTGCCGGGACCGGGAGTGGGGACATTTTCACCGATACCCAGGTAAATATCGTACAGTGCCTGCCAGGTCTGCGGACCAACGATGCCGTCGGGACTCAGCTGCATTGCGTTCTGGAAGGCGACCACCGACTGTCGTGTGCCGGGGCCGAAGATCCCGTCCTGGGAGGGCGCGGGCACATCCGAGTAAAAGCGGGACACGACGTTCAGCAGATATTGCAGTGTGACCACGTCCTGTCCCCGGGAACCCTGACGGAGGACTGTGGTTGGAGGAACGGTGCCGATGCCGAGGGAGGTCCCTTCGCTGTTTAACTCCGCCAGGCGTGTGACGGCGGTGTAAAGATTGGATATCTTATACCAGGTGGCCCTGCCCACAATGCCGTCGGGGGTCAGCCCGAAGATGCTCTGAAATTTCTTCACCGCCGCCTGGGTGCTGGCACCAAAGATGCCTGCGGGATCCGTGATGGCGGGTATGGCAGGATAGTTTCTCCGGATGCGGTTCAAGTAAGTCTGTATGGTCTGTACGTCCAGGCCGGAACTGCCCTGGCGGAGCGCGGTGCCGGGGTAGGAGGAGAGGACGCCCGTCACGATATTTGTCTCCGCAATCTCAATATCATTGGGATAGTAACTCCGCAGGATCCGGATAGGGGTGTAGCCCTGATTTGCCAGCGATACGGTGCCCCACTGGGAAAGGCCCGAACAGGTGGCCGTGGTCCCGTTGCAGAAAGACGTGAAATAGGGGGCCTGCTGACCCTGCCTGCGGACATATTCGCCTAGGAGTTCATCCACTGCGCGGCTGATGGAATCATATACGGGATGCCCGGGAACGTAATATTGGTCGTAGGCGGTGTTGTTGGTGATGTCGAAGTCATAGCCATCGCTCCGGTACCATTCCGTATATACGCGGTTCAGGGCGAAGGTCATGATGGCGTAGATGTTCGCTTTCAGAGCGGCCTCCGGCCAGGTGGGATAGATCTCGCTGCTGGCCACATTTTTGATATAGTCCGAAAAAGGGACCTGGACATTGGACGCCGACGCGTTTGGAGCGCCCAGGTGGACCGTGATCGGATTTGGTATTACCACCTGGCGGAGTACGCGGGAATTTTCGGAGCTCCCCTGCTGATTCCTCGGGCCATCCATTGCCGCCGCAGGGGGCCCGATCGTAATATTTTCCGCGGTTTGTCTTGTCTGGCGGTCCTGAAGGGGAATGAGCGTCACCGGGAGCGTGGCGGTCTCGCCGTCAAAAATAGGGATCTCAGTGACGGATACGCTCTGAAAACCCGGAGCGTCTATGACCGCGCCGTAGTTGGCGTAGGGCGTTCCCTGATAGCCGGGATTCAGGGAAAAACTCTGGTCCACGGTCTCTAAGGACACGGGCTGCGTTTCTCCGCTGATATCCGTCGTAAGCCGGTAGAGTACGTTTCCCTCGTCGTCGAGGATCTGTACCTGGGCGCCGTCCACCGGGATCGCTTCCCGAGCCGTTCGCGCCTGTATCTGCAGATATCCGATTGCCATAGGTTATATTCCTTTTAGAATACTCCTTATCAGTATATGAGGGAGCGGCGACTTTTGTGTCAGCTGCAGTCAGGAGAAAATATTTCCAGTTGAAAATAGAACATATGTTTGCTATAATGAAATTCCAGGAGAAGAAAGATCGGAAGGGGATGACGGCATGACGTCTGGGACGGATATCGGCTCAATGGGGACGAAGGAAGGAATATGCGTGGGGAGGCAGAAGGAGATCGCCTGCGAATGCTGGTTTACAAGCAAGGGTGAGGTGACTCCCATTATGCTGAAGATCCGGGACGAGGATGGGGAGATCCGCACGATACGGCAGATCCAGGTGCATTCTCAGAGGGAAAAGAAGTGCGCGGGCGTGTCTTCCGTCACGTTTGAGTGCACCATAACGATCCTGAAGCAGGAGATTCAGGTGTGGCTGGTCTATTATAAGGAAAGGAACAGATGGGTCCTGATCTACCGCTGATCTGTTTAACGTCGTCCTGCAGATTTCTTTATTTTACTTGACATTCCCAAAGATATGCTGCAAAATAGGGTATCGAGAAAAGAAGAAAAAGAAGATATCCAAAAAGGGAAGCAAGGAGGATTTTCCCATGAGTATGGCGGATTATGACAAGGCTTATAAGCTTGGAAAGAAAGATTATCAGACACGGCTGATGCGGGGACAGCAGCCTGCCTTAAAGGTATTGGATGAAATACTTCCCCCGGATCACCGATACGCGGAGGTTCCGCTGGGACTGGTGCAGATCCCCATCGACAGGATCGTGGGGACGAAGACGGGCGGCAGGAGCAACGCCTTCTCCGGGAATTTCATGCCGATCCTGCGCGGGGACACGGAGTTTGCCAGTAAATGGTCTAAGCTCAGCGACAGCCATGTGGAGGAGGGGATCCGGGATCCGATCACAGCCTATGAGTATATGAACGAATTTTACGTGGTGGAGGGAAACAAGCGCGTCAGCGTGCTCAAGTATTTTGACGCCGTTTCCGTGCCCGGCCGGGTTACGCGGATCCTGCCTCCCCGGACCCAGGAAAAGGAGAACCGGATCTATTATGAGTTTGTGGATTTTTACGAACTGTCAAAGATCAATTATATCTGGTTTTCTCAGATCGGGAGTTTCGTGAAACTGCAGGATGCGGTAGGCAAGGGGGAAAAGGAGAGCTGGACGGAGGACGACAGGTTGGATTTCAGCTTCCTCTACACGAAATTTTCCGCGGAGTATAAGGCCAACGGCGGGGATAAGCTGTCCATCACCACGGGGGACGCGTTTCTGACTTTTATCACTCTGTACGGTTATAAGAGCCTGGAAGACAAGACCTCCAGCGAGATCAGGGAACTTCTGACAAAGAGCTGGGAAGAGTTTGTGATCGTGGAGGCGGATGAAAAGGTGGAACTGAAGATGGAGCCGGTCCGGGAGAAAAAACCGCTGTTGAACCGGATCCTGCCTTTGAGTTCCGCGAAGCTGAAGATCGCCTTCGTCTATGAAAAGACGCCGGGCTCCTCGGCGTGGACCTACGCCCATGAGCTGGGCCGCCTGCACATCGAGCAGACATTTTCCGATGAGGTGACGACGGTAAGCTATGAGAACATCACCCAGGAGACGGCGGAGGAGACCATAGAGAGCGCCATCGAGGACGGCTGCAATATCATTTTTACAACGACCCCCGCGTTTGTGACGGGAAGCGTGAAGGCCGCAATTGCCCATCCGGACGTGAGGATCTTAAACTGCTCCCTGAACACTTCGCACCGCTACATCCGAACTTATTACGCCCGCCTGCACGAGGCAAAATTCCTGATGGGGGCGATCGCGGGATCCATGGCGGACAACAACCGCGTGGGCTACATAGCGGATTATCCGATCCTGGGCGTGATCGCCGGGATCAACGCCTTTGCCCTGGGGGCGAAGATGGTGAATCCCAGAGCGGAAGTGTATCTGGAGTGGTCCCGGCTGAAGGACGGCTCTGACAGCCTGGAAAAGCTACAGCAGAAGGAGGTCTCCGTCATCTCCGGGCAGGATATGAATATCCCGGAGGAATCCTCCCGGTATTTCGGCCTGTTCAGTCTGGAGAACGGCTATCCCCGGAATCTGGCGATGCCCCTGAGACATTGGGGAAAGTTTTATGAGCGGCTGATTCGCACCATCATGGACGGAACCTGGAAATACGACGAGAGCAGCGACGAGGTAAAGGCGATCAATTACTGGTGGGGGATGTCCGCCGACGTGGTGGATGTGATCTATTCCCAGAGCCTGCCCGTGGGCACCAGGCAGCTGGTGGACCTGCTGCGGCGCGCCATCCGAAGCGAAATACTCAACCCGTTTTCGGGAATACTGTATTCCCAGAACGGCATTGTCCAGGGGGATCCGGAGAAGACTCTCAGCGCCAGCGACGTGATGAACATGGACTGGCTGTCGGAGAACGTGATCGGGATCATCCCGCCTCTGGAGGAACTCACGGAGACGGCAAAGCCCGTGGTGGAGCAGCAGGGGCTGGAAACGGTAAAACGGCTGTAACAGAGAGACTGGGCGCGGGGAATAGAGGATTCGGGGAGAGGAAAGCGCTGCATGAAGATACTGGCGATCGCGGATGAGGAGTCCAAAGTATTGTGGGATTATTATGAGCGGGGGATGCTGGAGGGCATCGACTTGATCATTTCCTGCGGGGATTTGAACCCGCGGTACCTCTCCTTTCTGGTCACCATGTCCAATGTGCCGGTGCTCTATGTCCATGGGAACCATGACACAAAGTATGACACGGTTCCCCCCGAGGGGTGTATCTGTATTGAGGATAGGATCTATATCTACAACGGCGTCCGGATCCTGGGGCTGGGAGGGTCCATGCGCTATAAGCCGGGCAGCCACCAGTACACGGAGCAGGAGATGCAGCGGCGCGTCCGCAGGCTGCGCTTTCAGCTCTGGAAGCACAAGGGTTTTGACATTCTGGTGACCCACGCTCCGGCCTATCAGCTGAATGATGGGATGGATCTTCCCCATCAGGGTTTCCGCGTCTTCCGGGAACTGATGGAAAAGTACCATCCCAAATTTTTTCTGCACGGCCACGTCCACATGAATTATGGCAGGCAGCACAAGCGGTATGACAAGTATGAGGACACGCATGTGATCAACGCCTATGAAAAGTGCGTCTTTGACTTTGAGGCGGAGGACGTGAAGGAAAATCTCACCCGATGAGCCGGGTTCACAGGCTCCAGCTGCATGGCGGCATAAAAATAAGGGCACTGTCCGAAAGGTTCTGCGGACGATGCCCTGTTTGTTTGCTGCGCCATGTTAGTTTTTTACAGCGGCGAACCCGTTTTCCAGATCCGCAATGATATCGTCGATGTGTTCCGTGCCGATGGAGAGCCGGATGGTGTTCGGTTTGATCCCCTGGTCCAGCAGTTCCTCCTCGGAGAGCTGGGAGTGGGTGGTGGTAGCCGGATGGATCACCAGGCTCTTGACGTCCGCCACGTTTGCCAGCAGGGAGAAGATCTTCAGGCTGTCGATGAATTTCCAGGCCTCCGCCTGTCCGCCCTTGATCTCAAAGGTAAAGATGCTTGCCCCGCCGTTGGGGAAGTACTTTTGATAGAGGGCGTGATCCGGGTGATCCGGAAGGGAAGGGTGGTTTACGTGCTCAACCAGGGGATGCTTCGCCAGGTATTCCACCACTTTCTTTGTGTTCTCCACATGGCGTTCCAGGCGGAGCGAGAGGGTTTCCACGCCCTGGAGCAGAAGAAACGCGTTGAAGGGGGAGATAGTGGCGCCGGTATCCCGGAGCAGGATGGCGCGGATATAGGTGACAAAGGCCGCCGGTCCTGCCGCGTCTACAAAGGAGACTCCATGGTAGCTGGGGTTCGGCGCGGCGATAGGGGCGTATTTACCGCTGGCCTTCCAGTCAAACCGGCCGGAGTCTACGATGATGCCGCCCAGGGTGGTGCCGTGCCCGCCGATGAATTTTGTGGCGGAGTGGACTACGATGTCCGCACCGTATTCCATGGGGCGGATCAGATAGGGCGTTCCGAAAGTGTTGTCGATCACCAGGGGCAGGCCGTGTCTGTGGGCGATCTGCGCGATGGCCTCGATGTCCGGGATGTCGCTGTTGGGATTGCCGAGGGTCTCCAGATAAACCGCCTTAGTGTTCTCCTGGATGGCTCCCTCCAGCTCCGAGAGATCATGGGCGTCCACGAAAGTGGTGGTAATGCCGTACTGGGGCAGGGTGTGGGCCAGGAGATTATAGCTTCCGCCGTAGATCGTCTTCTGGGCTACGACGTGATCCCCCGCCTGGGCAAGGGCCTGGATCGTATAGGTGATCGCGGCCGCCCCGGATGCCAGGGCCAGCGCCGCCACGCCGCCTTCCAGCGCGGCAAGTCGTTTTTCCAGGACGTCCTGGGTAGAGTTGGTAAGTCTTCCGTAAATATTTCCGGCGTCTGAGAGCCCGAAGCGCGCCGCGGCGTGGGCGGAGTCGTGAAATACGTAAGAAGTCGTCTGATAGATCGGCACGGCCCTGGAGTCCGTTGCGGGATCCGGCTGTTCCTGTCCTACATGGAGCTGTAAGGTTTCAAATTTGTATGTACTCATATCTGTCATCCTCTTTTCTAAATTTATTTTGAAAATTTTCTGCACTCTGATCTGTTCCTGCAAAGATGTAAGACGGAGTGCCGCGCCGGTCGTTATCCCGGCGGGATCAAATTGTGTGTCGGGTCAGTCCCGTCCTGTCCGGGAGGTACGCATTCGACAGCGGCACATGACGATAGGATGATTTTTATATCGGAATCTGGTCATGGCAATCGTCTCCTTTCGGAAGGTTTTGTAAAACTGATAGTTGCATTATAATCCCATTTTCCTACTATGTCAATAGGATTTATAGAAAATCTTTTTTCCCTTGTTTTTTACAGGCTCTTCCTGTATAATTTTAGAAACGGGATCTTTGGAACAGGGCGGGAGTTCCCGCCTGCGCGGATACCGGGTAAAAAAGATAAAAAACGGGAGGGTTTCGGGATGTTTCAGGCATATCGTTTGGATCAGGTCTGCATGAAAGACGCCTATTGCGTCAACGCGTTTGAAAAGGATGTGGCGTATCTGAAGAAGTTTGATACGGACAGGCTGCTGGCGGGATTTTACGAGAACGCGGGGCTCGCCATGAAGAAAATGCGTTACCCCGGGTGGGAAAGCATGCTGATCGGAGGGCATACCCTGGGGCATTATCTGACGGCGGCGTCTCAGGCCTGCGCCAATGCGCAGGTCGCGAAAGAGGACAGGGAAGCCCTGTTTTCCATGCTGAAGACCCTGATCGACGGGCTTCTGGAATGTCAGAAAAATTCCAAGGGCAGGCCGGGGTTTGTGTTCGGCGCGGTCATTCAGGACAGCGATAACATGGAGCTGCAGTTTGATTACGTGGAACAGAATAAGACGAATATCATCACGGAGGCATGGGTGCCCTGGTACACCATGCACAAGCTCCTGGACGGCATTGTCAATATGTATGAGCTCACCGGGTACGAGCCGGCGCTGGAGCTGGGGAGCGGCATTGGCGACTGGACCTATGACCGGGCCAGCCGGTGGTCCGAGGAAACCCACCGGACCGTCCTCGGCATCGAGTACGGCGGAATGAACGACGCTCTCTATGAACTCTATCAATGCACCGGGAAGGAGGAACATCTCATCGCCGCCCACGCCTTTGACGAGGAGGCTTTGTTTGAAAAGGTGGCGTCCGGGGAGAAAAACGTGCTGAACAATCATCACGCCAACACTACGATCCCGAAGTTTGTCGGCGCGCTGAACCGGTATCTCACACTGGGGGAGCAGGCGGCGAAATACCTGGAATATGTGGAGAAATTCTGGGACATGGTGGTGGAGAGACATACCTATATCACAGGGGGAAACAGCGAGTGGGAGCACTTCGGGGAGGATTACGTTCTGGATGCGGAGCGCACCAATTGCAATAACGAGACTTGCAACACCTACAATATGCTGAAGATGACCCGGAAGCTCTTTATGATCACCGGCGACAGGAAGTACGCGGACTATTATGAGAACACGTTCATCAACGCGATCCTGTCCTCCCAGAATCCCGAGACCGGCATGACCATGTATTTTCAGCCCATGGCCACCGGGTATTTCAAGGTGTACGGAACGGAATTTGACAAGTTCTGGTGCTGTACGGGGAGCGGCATGGAGAACTTTACAAAGCTGAACGACAGCGTGTATTTTAAGCAGGAGGGCGGGATCGTCACGAATCTTTACCTCTCCTCCGTGGTGACGGACGGGGAGACGGGAATCACGCTGCAGCAGGAGACGGAGCTTCCCCAAAAGGACAGGGCGGTCTTTACTGTGAACTGTTCGGAGGGGACGAAGGCGAAGCTCTCTTTCCGTGTGCCGGACTGGGCGGCGGGGTACGGCGTCTGCCTGAACGGGGAGGAACTGTCCCTGAAGGAAGAAGCGGGATATCTCTCCGCTGAGAGAAGCTGGAGGGACGGGGATACCCTGGAGCTTCGCTTTGACAGGGCGGTCGTCGCCTATGGACTGCCCGACTGTGAAAACGTCTTTGCCTTTAAGTACGGGCCCGTCCTTTTGTCCGCTGACCTTGGAACGGAAGAGATGACGGATGGAAAGACCGGCGTGGACGTGACCATTCCTGTGAATAAGCTGGTGAAAAACGAGTATCTGACGGTGGCGGAGGGATCTGTTGCGGACTACATAAAAGAGATTGACAGCCATTTTGAAAAGGATCCGGAGGAACTCTGTTTCCAGATCAAAGGGGTGGATCAGGAGCTTACCTTCCATCCCCACTATTTAAAGACTAGGGAGCGGTACGGGATCTACTGGTATTTTTTGGACCGCCTGGTGAACCAGGAGGAACTGGTGGAGAGAAGAAAGCGGGAGGAGAAGCGGAGAGAGCACATCGTGGATACGGTGCAGCCGGGTTATGGACAGTATGAGAACGACGAGGTGCATGATCTGATCGACGAAGGCTCCGTGGGATCTACCAGCGGTGGAACTTCCAGATGCGCGGCTCCCGGAGGGAGCTTTGCCTATCACATGAAGGCGGAGAAGGGACAGGATCACATCCTGGAGCTGCATCTCTTAAAAGAAGACAACGGAAAGCCCCTCCGCGTCCGCATCGGTTCGGAGGTGATCTACGACCGGAAACTGCACTATACCGGGAAGGAGACGGAGTACGTCATGGAACTGCCCATTCCCAAAGAACTCATTGAGAGAAGCCTGGAGGACAGGGATTTCCAGACGGTGAGCGTCCGTTTTGAGGGAGGACAGTACACGGAGTCCGCAAGGCTCTCCAGTTTCCTCTATATGCTGACGAAATATTGAGCCGGTTCCCGGGAGGGCTTTGCCTTGTGACGGGACCAGGTAAAAAAAGCGCTCTGTATAGCCGGATTTCCGGCATATACAAAGCGCTTTTTCGGCGATATATCGGTTTATTTCTTAAATCCTGCGCGCTTCCGCAGCGTGGGATCCAGGATTTTCTTGCGGATCCGAAGGTTTTTCGGAGTGACCTCCAGGAGCTCGTCCGTGTCGATAAAGTCCAGGGCCTGTTCCAGGGAGAGGATCTTTGGCGGGATCAGCCGCAGGGCTTCGTCGGCGGAAGAGGACCGGGTGTTTGTGAGCTGCTTTTTCTTGCAGACGTTGATCTCGATGTCCTCATTCCGGCCGGTCTGGCCGACCACCATGCCGGAATAGACCTTTTCGCCGGGGCCGATAAAGAGGATCCCGCGCTCCTGGGCGTTGTAGAGTCCGTAGGTGATGGATTCGCCGGCCTCGAAGGCGATGAGGCTTCCCTGTTTGCGGTACTGGATGTCCCCCTTGTAAGGGCCGTAACCGTCGAAGACCGTGTTCAGGATGCCGTTTCCCTTGGTATCGGTCAGAAATTCGCCCCGGTAGCCGATCAGTCCCCTGGCGGGAATGGAAAACTCAAGGCGGGTGTAGGTGCCGCCGGAGATAGCCCCCATATTGCGGAGTTCGCCCTTTCTCTGCCCCAGTTTATCGATGACGGAGCCGGCATAGTCGCTGGGAACGTCGATGTAAGCAAGTTCCATGGGCTCTAAGAGTTTGCCGTCCTCATCCTGCTTGTAGAGGACTTCCGCCTTGCTGACGGCGAATTCAAATCCCTCCCGTCTCATATTTTCAATTAAAACGGAGAGGTGAAGCTCGCCCCGCCCGGAAACCTTAAAGCAGTCGGTATCCTCGGTTTCCTCTACCCGGAGGGATACGTCCGTGTTCAGCTCCCGGAACAGGCGGTCCCGCAGATGGCGGCTGGTCACAAATTTTCCTTCCTGGCCGGCCAGCGGGGAATCGTTTACCATAAAGTGCATGGCGATGGTGGGCTCGCTGATCTTCTGGAAGGGGATGGGTGAGATGTTCTCAGGGGAGCAGAGCGTGTCTCCGATGTGGATATCGGAAATCCCGGAGATGGCGACAATGGAACCGATGCCCGCCTCCCGGACCTCCACTTTGTTCAGACCGTCAAATTCATAGAGCTTGCTGACCTTCACCTTGGTCTGCTTGTCCGGCTCGTGGTGGTTGCAGATGACAACTTCCTGGTTGACCCGGATGACGCCGTTGTCCACCTTGCCGACGCCGATGCGCCCCACATATTCATTGTAGTCGATGGTGCTGATCAGGACCTGGGTCGCGGCTTCGGGGTCGCCTTCCGGCGCGGGAATATAGTTCAGGATCGTCTCAAAGAGGGGTTCCATGCTGGTGCCGGGGGTCTCTGCCTCCATGGAGGCAACGCCTGTCTTTGCGGAGGCGAATACGAAGGGGCAGTCCAGCTGGGCATCGTCCGCATCCAGCTCCAAAAAGAGTTCCAGGACCTCGTCCACCACCTCTTCCGGTCTGGCCTCGGGGCGGTCGATTTTGTTGATGCACACGATCACGGGCAGCTTCAGCTCCAGGGCTTTCCGCAGCACAAACTTGGTCTGGGGCATCGCTCCCTCAAAAGCGTCCACCACAAGGATGACGCCGTTTACCATCTTCAGGACGCGTTCCACCTCCCCGCCGAAATCCGCGTGGCCGGGGGTGTCCACGATGTTGATCTTTACGCCCTTGTACGTAACGGCGGTATTTTTGGAAAGGATGGTGATCCCGCGTTCCCTCTCAATATCATTGGAGTCCATAATGCGTTCCGCCACCTCCTGGCCCTCGCGGAACACGCCGCTCTGCTTTAACAGCTCGTCCACCAGGGTGGTCTTGCCGTGGTCCACATGGGCGATGATGGCAACATTTCTAACGTCTTCTCTCTTCTGTCGCATATTAAAACCCTTTCTTAAATTAAATGAAAAATTTAATGCACAATTCTTTTCTTGGAACTGTTTTTCTTCAAACCGTTACAGTATAACACTATTTATCCGGGGTTTCAAGCCTGGAAAGAAAAGAGGTTTGTGTCAAGTTCTCCTACTTTAGGTATTAAATTTTAATTTAAGAAACTATGCCAGCCGCTTTTGCCATTCTATTTTCCTTTCGGGTATTTCTTTGTTCTCAAAGGAATCTATGTACACATCCCAGTCATGATAATCACATCTTCTGATAGCATAGGGCTTGATTTTACCTCCATCGGCATACCACTCATCCATCATATCAAAGAGCTGTCCTCTGTATTTTTCACTTAATTAACCAGCCTTAGCGTCATCTTTTACTCTTTATATCACCGTGCTTCTCCATAAAATGATTGGCGCTCACTGTTTTCTTTCAATCTCCATCAATAAATTTTTAATGTTTCGTGAGTAAAATTCGAAGGAAGACATTTTGCTTTCTTCGTACTTCTTTAATAGAATTACAAAATCATCAATAAAAGTAAAACTTTTGCGCTGACGTTCATATTCAGTGGAAAGATCAAATTCGGGAAACAGAGCATGGTTCTCTTCCATAAACCGAATTTGAAACGCTCTTACAAAATATTCATTTATCACGGCATAATCCGTGTTATAGCTCACAAGCATATTCGTATGCATATCGAAAAAAAATCTATGATTTTTAAGCAGCTCCAGATTTCCCTCGACAACCGGATTTACAAAACAGTGAGCATATTCATGTGCGACTCCCATAGCAAAGTAATCAAATTTATTGTCCGGTTCGCCCTTTTTATTATATTTTGGCATGCAGCGTACAGTATATGCAATTTTCCTGTTCCCCTGTGTAATGTTGAACCCATAATTCCCTGCAATAGGGCAAATGATCAGGTGGAATTCTTCCGGTCTGCTTTTGAAGTAAGCTTCAATAAAAGCTATCCATGTATCAAAATCACAGGTATTCACATATTCAAGTATTTCTGCGTAATATTTATTCTGCGTACGGAAAAAATCTTCAAAGCCGCTTTCCACAGCAAACCGTTCTGTTTCTTCCGCCCATATATGAAACTCATGTGAATCATCATCCAGAATATTTTCCAAGTTCATAATTGCTTCCAGTGGGCGGATATGAAAAAAATATTTTTCCGATATCAATTGCTTCGTAAGCTTCACTGCCTCGTGATTTTTATACGGCGCAAACCAGCGGGATATACTTTCAGAATAAACCTTATTAGCAAGATACTGCACTGTCTTTTCCTGCTCCTGTGCAAGAAACAGCAAAACCTGTACAAGTTCCACCCGCTTATTTATTTCCGCTTTCATCCTGTTCCCTCCTTCACATACACGCGGCAATCTCAGCTTTCATTTGCCACTTACAATGTTCAAATTATATCATTTATCATTCCCAATCACAACAACCGAAAAGAGCGATGAATTAAGGAAAGAAGAGAGGGCAGAAGGAAAACAAGAAAACAAAAATGTTTCATTAGTTTAGACAGCCGGTGGGATAGGAAAGGGCGTCAAAAAAGTGTCGAAAAGTAGCCAGAAAAAAAGTTTTTTGTGTAAAAAAAAGAAAAAATCGGTCTTGAATGAAGCGAAATTGGCGATGTGCGTCGTTATTATGCGATGTGTTTGAGTTTTATTATGACCGGAATTATTGTATAAATGAAATAGCAGTGCGGAACATAGCGCGTCTGCGAAAAAGCACAAGGAGTAAAAGAAGGGAGAAAGACAGTGACGGATAAGGTGATTGAAAACAACCAAGTGACGGTGATGGGGGAGATCATTAGTGATTTTTCCTATAGCCATGAGATTTACGGCGAGGGATTTTACATGGTGGATGTAAAAGTACAAAGGCTGAGCGAAAGTTTTGACGTCATTCCTGTGATGATGTCGGAAAGACTGATAGATGTAACCGGAAATTATAAGGGAATGCTGATCTGCGTGAACGGACAGTTCCGCTCCTATAACAGACATGATGAGAGAAAGAATAAGCTTGTCCTGTCCGTGTTTGCCAGAGAGATCGAGTTCCTGGAGGAGATGGAGGAGAGTTCCAAGACAAACCAGATCTTTCTGGACGGATATATCTGCAAGCCTCCGATCTATCGCAAGACGCCTCTGGGAAGAGAGATCGCGGATGTGCTGCTGGCCGTGAACAGACCCTATGGAAAATCGGATTATATCCCCTGCATCTGCTGGGGAAGGAATGCGAGATACGCCAGCGGGTTCAAAGTGGGGGACCGCTGCATGATCTGGGGGCGGATCCAGAGCAGGGAATATATGAAAAAGCTGGATGAGGAGACCATTGAAAAGAGGGTGGCTTTCGAGGTCTCCGTGAGCAAGCTGGAGCTTGCCGACAAAGAAGAAACAAAATAGAATAATAATCCCAGTTCAGCCCGCGCCATTCGCAAAGGCGCGCCTGTGGCGCTTACCGCTGCTTGGCGACTGTCTTTGCGCGAAGAATGGTGCAAGGCTGAGATGCTGAATGGTAAACGTCCCAGTTCAGCCCGCGCCATTCGCAAAGGCGCGCTGACGCGCTCTCCGTCGCTTCGCGACTATCTTTGCTCATAAGAAGGCGCTCACTCAGCCGCACGTGTTCGGCAAAAATTTGTGCGAGCACAATTTTTGCCCGAACTACGGCGGCTGGCTGAACTGGGGGAGTAAATTTGCATTGACATCTCCTGCGGGAAATGTTATGATACAGTCATATTACAGATAGAGGTTGCGCTGTTCAAGAGTACGATCCCTGACGCGGCAGGCGCGGATGAGGGGAGAGGAAAGGGGAGAGCGCCGAAAGGAAAGGTTTCCTGAGGATCTTTTCTTGGGCGTGCGGTTAAGAGCCGCATGACTGTCATTCGTTTTACGGATGGGGCGCTATCGGGAGGATATGCTGAAATATCTGAGTATTCTGCCAGCGCCGGCGCGCTGGCTTTTTGTTTGCGGCGGGGCCCGGCGGAAAACCCCTGCCCCGTCGCAGAAACGGATGCCTCTACATATCATAATGGATAGCATGGAATGGTTTTGACCCTGCGGGGAGAAGGAGGAGAACATGGCTATTTTTACAGGAGCGGGTGTGGCGATCGTCACTCCCATGCACGCGGACGGCAGCGTAAACTATGAGGAGTTTAAGAAACTGCTGGAGTTTCAGATCGAGAACGGAACGGACGCCATCATTGTATGCGGCACAACGGGAGAAGCGTCCACCCTGTCCCATGAGGAGCATCTGGATGTGATCCGGTACTGCGTCGAGGTCGTAAATCACAGGATCCCCGTGGTGGCGGGAACAGGGTCCAACTGCACCGAGACGGCGATCTATCTCTCCACTGAGGCGGAAAAATACGGCGTGGACGGACTGCTTCTGGTGAGCCCCTATTACAACAAGGCCACCCAGAACGGCCTGTACGCGCACTTTAAGGCGATCGCGGATTCCGTGAAGATCCCCGTGATCCTGTATAATGTTCCCGGGAGAACGGGCTGCAATATCCTTCCGAAGACGGTCGTGAGACTCTGCAGGGATGTGGAGAACATCGTCGGGGTGAAGGAGGCCAGCGGCAATATCAGTCAGGTCGCCCAGCTGGCAGCTCTGGCGGAGGGGGCGGTAGACATCTATTCCGGAAACGACGATCAGATCGTTCCCATCCTGTCCCTGGGCGGAAAGGGTGTGATCTCGGTGCTCTCCAATGTGGCGCCCAGACAGACCCATGAGATCTGCGCGAAGTATTTTGAGGGAGATGTGAAGGAGAGCTGCCGGCTTCAGCTCAAGGCGATGGAACTCTGCGGCGCGCTGTTCTGCGAGGTGAACCCCATCCCCGTGAAGAAGGCCGTGTCCCTGCTGGGATTTGAGGCAGGTCCCCTGCGGATGCCCCTCTCGGAGATGGAGGAGAGCGATGTGGCGGTGCTGAAGACCGCGATGGAAAATTATGGGTTGATCTGATGGAAACCACTGTGACAGGCAATGAGACCTGTGCTGTTGCAGAGCGGGCGAAAGATACGAGAGAGAGGTTATGAAAATGGTACGAATCATCATGCGTGGGTGTAACGGCAAGATGGGACAGAGCATCAGCGGCATCGTGGCCGCGGATCCCGAGACAGAGATGGCGGCGGGCATCGATATCCGGGACGACGGGCACAATCCCTATCCCGTGTTTGCGGATATCCGGGACTGCGATATCCCGGCGGACTGCCTGATCGACTTTTCCGGCGTGACGGGACTGGAGGATATGCTGGATTACTGCGTGGAGAAGCAGCTTCCCTGCGTTCTCTGTACGACGGGATTGTCCCAGCAGCAGCTTGCAAAGGTGGAGGAGGCTTCCGGGAAAGTGGCGATTTTGAAATCTGCCAATATGTCCCTGGGGATCAATCTTCTTCTGAAGATGCTGAAGGAGGCGGCCGGCGTGCTGGCTCCGGCGGGATTTGACATCGAGATCGTGGAAAAACATCATAACCTGAAGCTGGACGCCCCCAGCGGCACGGCGCTTGCCCTTGCGGACAGCATCAACGAGGAGTTCGGAAACGAGTACGAGTACGTGTATGACAGGAGCGGACGGCGGGAGAAGAGACCCGCAAAGGAGATCGGCATCAGCGCGGTCCGGGGCGGGACCATCGTGGGAGACCACGATGTGATCTTCGCCGGCGCGGACGAGGTGATCACGTTTTCCCACACCGCTTATTCCAAGGCGGTATTCGGAAAGGGCGCGGTCCAGGCGGCGAAGTTTCTGGCGGGAATGGGACCCGGCTATTACAATATGGGGGACGTTATCGACGCCAGTATGTAAAAAATCAAAATCCTAAATCAGAAACGACAAGAGGGAGGCCAGGAATATGGCCTCCTTTTTGTCTGAAAAGTGATTTGTTACATGGTGCCGTTCATACCGCCTGCGCCGCTTCCACCGTAACCGCTGGTGCCGGTACCCGTGCCAGTGCCGGAGCCGTTTCCGGTGCCGGTACCCATACCGCTCCTGGTGGAAGAACCGCTGGTGCCGATATTGCTGCCTACGCCGCCTGCGCCGGTGGTAGTTCCATTGGAGCCGTCAGTACCGTTAGAACCGCCGTTTCCGGTGAGGTCGTCCACGCCGTTCTCTACGCCGTTGATCAGATCGCCGGCCGCATCGCCGATATCGTCGATTGCATCGCTGGCATCGCTGCCGAGAGAACCGTTATTGCTGCCCGTGCCGTTGTTGGTTCCCTGTGAGCCGGACCCGCTGGGGGTGTTCACAAGAGAATCGTTGTCCGTCGGATTGGCGCCGCCCTGATCCAGGACGCCGGATTCCCTCTCGGAGGAGCCGGTTCCGGCCATGTCTCCGGAACCGCTGGAATTGTTGTTATTATCCTTGGTACCGCAGGCCCCTGCGAAACACAGGAATGCCAGCGTCAGCCCCAGGATCAGGCCTTTCCTGAGGCTCTTAGAAAGATGATTCTTTTTCATGATTCCCTCATTTCTACGCCACTTGATTTTTTGAGAGCAAGCCTGTGACAGTGACGCGGACACAGGCTTTTATGCTAGTATGGCGCATTTTGAAAAAAATATACGGTTAAAATCTTGCCCTGCTTTCGGAAATATGGTATGGTTTTGTAGTGGAGAATGTAAATTGCACGGCAGGAAGATTTTTTGGATGGCGCGAGAGAACTGCCACAATTTGGAAATTGTTTGAATGGATTGAAAATTGATTCAAAAATTGATTAAAAAGTGATCGCAAAATTGATCGCAAATAAGAAGGGATAGCCGCGGGCATGGAATTCAGACCTTGTATCGACATACACAACGGGAAGGTAAAACAGATCGTGGGCTCCAGCCTTCAGGACCGGGACGATCTGGCGGACGAGAATTTTGTCGCCTCCAGGGACGCGGACTATTACGCGGCGCTCTACCGCGGCGCAGGGCTTCGGGGAGGGCATATTGTCCTTTTGAATCCGGCTTCAAGCGAGTATTATGAAGCGGATAAGGAGCAGGCGTTTAAGGCGTTACAGGCATATCCCGGCGGGCTCCAGATCGGAGGAGGGATCCACGCGGGAAACGCGGCGGATTTCCTGAACGCAGGTGCCTCCCATGTGATCGTGACCTCCTATGTGTTCCAGGACGGCAGGATCCTTTATGAGCGGCTGGAGGAATTGAAAAAGATTCTGGGCAGGGAACGATTGACCCTGGATATGAGCTGCCGCAGGGTGGGCGGGGATTATTTCGTTGTGACGGACCGCTGGCAGAAGCTGACGGAGGAGAAGGTCACGGAGGAACTGCTGGAGAAACTGTCCGCTTACTGCGATGAGTTCCTGATCCACGCGGTGGACGTGGAGGGAAAGGAGGAAGGGATAGAAGAGCGGCTGGCGGCAATGCTGGGAGACTATGACGGCATCCCGGTGACGTACGCGGGGGGCGTTCACGCCTATGAAGATCTGGAAAAGCTGAAGATGCTGGGGAGAGGAAGACTGAACGTCACGATCGGAAGCGCTCTTGACCTGTTTGGCGGGGGACTCTCTTTTGATAAAGTTTTGGAGATCTGCGGGCAGCGCAGGCCGGAGATCTGACGGACTCAAAATACGATTGAAACGAAACGGCAAGCGCGGTTCCCGAAATGACGCGGGCCGGACCGTCACATAAAAGGAGAGTTACCGGGGGTGTAGGAATGGAAGAAAAAAAGCGAAAACCTATTACAAATCATGTCCTGATTCTGACCTCAGACGCTCAGGACGCCGGCGTAAAGCAGTTTCGGATCCGCACATGGATAGTGGGATTGGCGGTTATTCTGCTGTGTGCGGTCTTTGGAGCCCTGATCGGTTATTTTGTCTACGAGGAAAATATCTGGCAGGAAGCCATTGAGCGGAGCAATGCGCAGGTCCGGGCGATGGAACAGCTTCAGGAGGAAAATACGCGGGTAAAAGAGGAGATGGAGGCCAAGGAGCTCGAACTTCAGGAAGAGATTCAGATGTTGAAGGACGAAGTTCAGCTGTTGTCGACGACGTTGAACGAAAAGGTGGAGAGTGAAAAGCAGCTGAACGAGGAACTTGCAAATTTTTATCTTCCCACGGGCTTTCCGCTAAACGGTTCGGCCGCCTCTTTTGAAGTTACGGAAGGCGAGAAGCCTAACGCGAAAATTGTGACCTCTGAGGGCGTTATGGTAGTGGCTGCCGCGAAGGGGACCGTCATAGCCGTGAACGATGACATGGAATATGGACACAATATCTGGGTGGACCATGGGAATGGTTATGTGACGATTTACCGCAACCAGGCGGATCCCGTGGTGAAACAAGGCGACGTGGTTTTTGCGGGGACGACCCTCTATGTCATCGGAGAAAAAAACACGGAACTGGGCTACCAGATCATGTTGAATGGAGAATATGTGAATCCCATGGATATCATCAATATAAAGGGGTAGCGGAGAGATAAAAATGTTCAGGAGAGATGCAGATTTGAGAGTGACTACAGTGATAGGAAAAGGATCGGAGTTGAACGGCGGCTTTAGCAGCCCGGGAAGCGTGAGGATAGACGGCGTGGTCCGAGGCGATACCGTGATCACAGGGTCCCTGTTCCTTGGGCCGGAGGGCCGGATATTTGGGGACGTTGTCGCAAACAGCATGGTGATCGGCGGGCAGGTGAAGGGGGATCTCACGGCAAGGGATAGAGTAAAGATCCTGGCAGGCGCTGTCGTGAGGGGAGACATTACCACAAGCAGGATTCTGATCGATGAGCAGGCGGTTTTCCAGGGAAGGTGCAGCACCGGGCCCCGGGAGGAAGAGGACGGCGGATTGGATGCGGTAAAGGAAATGCTCCTTGCGGAAAAGGAGGGGCATCTGCCGGGATCGGCGTGATGCCCCAGTCATTTTCAGGCGTTTAATCTTTTGAAGACCAGTTCATACCCGTCGTTGCCATAGTTGAGCGAGCGGTTTACCCGGCTGATGGTAGCGGTGGACGCTCCCGTTTTCTCCGCTATGTCCAGATAAGTCCGGTGATCCTTCAGCATGGACGCGACTTCGAAGCGCTGGGAGAGCGAGAGCAGTTCATTCACCGTGCAGAGATCTTCAAAAAACGCGTAACATTCATTTCGATCCTTTAACGTCATGATCGCATCAAAGAGCTGGTCCACCGCTTCTGTCTTTATCTTTTTATTCATACTCTGTTCAACCTCCGAAAATGTTACTTTGATACAGTAAAATTTTACACAACTGTATTTTAGCATACTAAAGTCATAAAGTAAAGAGAGATCTCGCAGTCCGCGATAAACTGGTAAAAATATTTTTGAAATAACTTGATATGTAGTTTTAAATACCCTATAATATAGATAGCCGAATGAGGATCGGCCAGGGAAAGATCAGAAGGGCGAAGGGGATGCGGTCGGCATCATGTGTCTGCTTCAGCCTTGTGTGAATACATGGCGCAGACGGCGCTGTTAAATGGGAGGATTTATGACGATTGATGCGGGAGATCTGCTTGGCAGCATACTGGCCAGCTTGGACAGAATAAAATATATCGAACCGGAGGACATACCGGGGATCGATCTCTATATGGATCAAGTGACGAGTTTCATGGATCGCCGTTTGAAATCCACCTCCAGGTATCCCGGGGAGGACCGGACGCTGACAAAGACCATGATCAACAATTACGCGAAGAACGATCTGATTCCGCCGCCGGTAAAGAAGAAATACTCAAAGGAACACATCCTTCTTCTGCTGTTTATCTATTATTTCAAGGGGATCCTGTCCATCGGGGATATTCAGGCGCTTCTTTCGCCGATCACCTCCCGGTATTTTCAGAGCGGGGAGGATTTTGACCTGGAGAGCATTTACCGCGAAGTGATCCGGATGGAAAAGGCCCAGTTCGAGAGCATGAAGGAGGACGTCATCCGTAAGTACAGGGAGTCGGAGGAGACTTTCCAGGACGCCCCGGAGGACGGCCGGGATTTCCTTCAGAAGTTTGCCTTTATCTGTATGCTCAGCTATGACGTGTATGTGAAAAAGCTCATGATCGAGAAGATGATCGATGAGATGGCAAAGCAGAATGCCACCGCAAAAAAAGAATCTAAAAAAGAACCGAAGGATTCCAAAAAAGAACCGAAGGATCCCAAAAGTGAACAGAACCCTTCCGCATAAAAAACGATTGACAGCCTTCCCGGCGGGGAAGGCTTTCTTTTTACTTCAGCTTGATGTTCTTTACCGCCCAGAGCTTAAGCGCCTTGGCGTTCATGCTGATCTTTTCCAGGGAGTCGAGGATCGCCTGGAAGGACTGTCTCTCGCTGTCCTGGATCACGCCGTCCTCCGAGATGGCGATGAGGGAGGCCTGCAAGGAGTCGATATCCTTCAGGGAGCCGAGAACCTTCAGGGCGAGGCGGTCAAAGTCGTCGATGGAGACTTCTTTGACGTTTCCCTTTCCAAGGGGACATTCCCTCGCGCAGTAAGAGTTGCAGAGCTCCGGGGTATTGTAGAGTTCTGCCATGGCCTTTACCTCTTCGGGATAGGGCATGATGGCGTCCAGTTCGATCCTTGCCAGACGGGTCCGGTCAATGCCGAGCAGTTCCGCCGCCTTCTCGCGGCTGGATAATTCCTCGTTGCCTGCGGCGGCCTCGCACCGGGCAAGATAATACATATTGTCTGCTGCTTTTGTAGCTTTCTTTCCCATGATCTCCTCGCGCAGGCACCCGCGTAAGATTTATTGTTGTTTCGGTAAAAAGCAGGCGCCCTTTTTTAGTTTAGTCGAAATCGCGCGGTTTGTAAAGGAAAAGAAAGAAAAGTCGGCAAAATTCGTGTGAGCACGATTTCGCTCGAACTACGGCGGCAGTCGGAACTGTGAAAAAGGGGTTGTGGCAGCTCACAAAATTTGATACAGTTATAGGGTGGACAAATAAACCAAACAAATGTTTCTGAAAGAGAAGGATCTGAAAACGCTATGAGTCTGTACGATACGCTGAATGATGAACAAAGGGAAGCCGTGATGTACACGGAGGGGCCGCTCCTGATCCTGGCGGGGGCGGGATCTGGCAAGACCCGGGTTTTGACGCACAGGATCGTCTACTTAATAGAAGAGATGGGAGTCAATCCGTGGAATATTTTGGCGATCACTTTTACGAACAAAGCCGCCGGGGAGATGCGGGAGAGGGTAGACCGCCTGGTCGGATTCGGTGCGGATGAGATCTGGGTGAGCACTTTTCACTCCACCTGCGTCAGGATCCTGAGACGCTATATCGATAAGCTGGGGTTTGATAATAATTTCACAATATATGACGCGGACGACCAGAAGACAGTGATGAAGGGCATCCTGAAGAGGCTCGACATCGATCCCAAGGCTTTCAGCGAGAGGACAATGCTCTCCGCCATCTCCTCGGCAAAGGACAACCTGGTGGGCGTGAGAGATTACGAACTTTCCACTATGGGAGATTTTAAGAAGATCACGATCGCGAAGGTCTACCGGGAGTATCAGGAGACCTTGAAGCGCAGCAACGCGCTGGATTTTGACGATATCATTGTAAAAACCGTGGAGCTCTTTAAGACCCAGGCGGAGGTCCTGAATTACTATCAGAACCGGTTCCGCCATATCCTGGTGGACGAGTACCAGGACACCAATACGGCGCAGTTTGAGCTGATCCGCCTTCTGGCGGACCGCAGCCGGAACCTCTGCGTGGTAGGGGACGACGACCAGTCGATCTATAAGTTCCGGGGGGCGAACGTCCGCAATATCCTGGATTTCGAGAGCTATTATCCTGATGCCAAGGTGGTCAAGCTGGAACAGAACTACCGATCCACCCAGAATATCCTGGACGCGGCAAACGGCGTGATCCGCAACAACCGGAGCCGGAAGCAGAAAGCCCTCTGGACCGAAAAGGGAGAGGGGGAAAAGATCCGTTTCCGACAGCTGGAGAACGGGTTCGAGGAGGCGGATTATCTCGTCAGCGACATTGTAGATAAGGTCCGGGAGGACGGGTTTTCTTATAAGGATCTGGCGATCCTCTACCGCACCAATGTCCAGGCGAGGCTGCTGGAGGAGCGGATGGTGGTGGAGGGGATTCCCTATTCCGTGGTGGGAGGGGTAAACTTTTACTCCAGAGCGGAGGTCAAGGATATCCTTGCCTACCTAAAGACCGTGGACAACGGCAGGGACGAGGTGGCGCTGCGCAGGATCATCAATGTCCCGAAGCGGGGGATCGGCACCGCCAGCCTGGAGAAGATCGCGGCATATGCGGCCTCCCGTGGCCTGACTCTCTATGAGGCCATGGGGGAGGTGGACGGGATCCCGGGACTGGGAAAGACTGCCATAAAGATCCGGGAATTTGTCAACCTGATCGACGTGCTGCGGGCGGAGATTCCCTTTCTCTCCATCGCCGACCTGATCCGGGCCGTCCTGGAGCGGGTGAAGTACACGGACTATCTCTACGATCAGGACGAGGAGAGCGCGGAGGACAGGATGGCCAATGTGGACGAGCTGATCACAAAGGCCGTGGCCTACGAGAAGTCCCACGACGAAGTATCGCTTTCCACTTTTCTGGAGGAAGTCGCGCTGGTATCCGACCTGGACAATCTGGAGGACGGGGACAACAGGGTGCTGCTGATGACGCTGCACAGCGCCAAGGGCCTGGAGTTCCCCGTGGTGTACCTGGCGGGCATGGAGGACGGCCTGTTTCCGGGCTATATGGCCATCAATTCGGACGACGAGGCGGACATGGAGGAAGAGAGACGCCTTGCCTATGTGGGGATCACCCGGGCAAAGCAGGAGCTGGTGATCACCTGTGCCAAGTGCCGCATGGTCCGCGGCGAGACCCAGTACAACCCTGTCAGCCGGTTTGTGCGGGAGATCCCGCCGGGACTTCTGGATGAAGAAGTGCCTCAGGGATTCCGGCGGGTCAGCCCGGCGGACTTCGGCCTGCCCGTGGGAGGGTTCCCCGGGAAATCTTTCGGATCGCAGAGAAAGGGATCTTCTTCCTATGGAAATGCCTGGGGAGGAAACGCTTCTCGCGCGTATGCGAGAGACAACCAAAAGCCCCAGGAGGCGAAGCCTTTCATCGCCCGGGAGACCAGCAGACTGAACGGACTGTCCGCCATCTCCAAAGGCGGCAGCATCGGCAGCAGCCAGGCCCCGGAGTACGGCGTGGGGGACCGGGTGCGGCATGTGAAGTTCGGGGAGGGGACGGTCAGCGCCATCTCCAAACAGCCCCGGGACTATATGGTAACTGTGGAATTTGACACTTACGGACAGAAGATCATGTACGCGTCCTTTGCAAAACTGAAACCTGTGTGATCAGTCTGCGGCGCTGAGGGGGGTACCAGTTCAGCCCGCGCCATTCGCAAAGGTGAACATCCAGTTCAGCCCGCGCCATTCGCAAAGCCGCGCCTGCGGCGCTTTCCGCTGCTTTGCGAATGTCTTTGCCTGTGGGATGAAAGGTTCCGTCCCTGGGGGTCACCAGTTCAGCCCGCGCCATTCGCAAAGCCGCGCCTGCGGCGCTTTCCGCTGCTTTGCGAATGTCTTTGCCTGTGGGATGAAAGGTTCCGTCCCTGGGGGTCACCAGTTCAGCCCGCGCCATTCGCAAAGCCGCGCCTGCGGCGCTTTCCGTCGCTTCGCGACTATCTTTGCTCATTAAATGGCGCTCCCTCAGCCGCGCGTGTTCGGCAAAAATTTGTGCAAGCACAATTTTTGCCCGAACCACGGCGGCTGGCTGAACTGGTGGTGGAAAATGTCAATATTCGCGGCTTGACACGGAAAAGTTTTTGGTGTATTCTAATACATGTTGAATCACATGTCTCTGTAAAATTGTATAGATTTCTTTTAGATGCGCATAAAGGAGTGGGTAACAGTATTATTCATTCCTTTTTTGTTACATCCTGGCCGGTACAAAGAGCAGGGCCGTGTGTTCAGACAAATAAAAGAGGAGGAATGTATTATGAAAAAGAGATTTTTGGCTCTCTTTATGGCTTTTGCCATGACAATCAGTCTGGCGGCCTGCGGCGGTTCCGGTGACTCTTCGAACCCTGCAAACCCATCAAACCCCTCAAACCCTTCGAGTTCCGGCTCCGGAACGGAAGACGGGGGGGTGTCTTATACGCTGAATCTGGCGCAGTCTGAGTTCCCCACAAACTGGAATCCTCACGATGAGGAGACGGCTTATGATGCAGATTTAATGTATTATCTGCAGGAGCCTTTTTACAACCTTGACTTCAACGATACCATGGACGGCTACAAGATGGTTCCCATGGCTGCCGCTGCAGAACCCGTGGATGTGACTGCGGATTATGTGGGCAAGTATGGCATCGCGGAAGGCGACACGGCGAAGGCATGGAAGATTCAGATCCGTGACGACCTGAAATGGCAGGACGGCACGCCGATCAAGGCTGAGGATTATGTGACCAGCGCGAAGCTGCTGCTGAATCCCGTGGCCCATCATTACCGCGCCGACAGCCTGTATCAGGGCAATCTGGTGATTTACAACGCAAAGAACTACGCTTATTCCGGCCAATATGCGAAGAGTCCCATGATCTCCGAAAATTTCGGGGACGATGAGTATGTGGATCACGATAACTTTGTAGTAAATGATGACGGATACTTTACCACTGAGGACGGCAAGGACGTGCTGCTGAAGATCGACGCCATGGGCAACTGGGATCCCGACAACGGCATGGACGTGTATCATGATAACTACCCTGACTGGTTCCAGGTGGACGGCAAGGATGTTTACACAGATCTGTTTGTGACCAATGCCGACGCTGACGGATATGTAAAAGTGAATGAAGAGGTCTATCAGGCGCTTTTGAATGTGGTTGGCAACGCGCAGGCGGGAAGCTTTGACGCTTATGCGGAATCCGCAGGGGATTACGCTTATCATGAATGGGAAGAGATCTGCTATTATGGACAGAACTATCCCGAGGTGGATTTCTCCGAGGTGGGTATTTTCTCCGTTTCCGACACGGAATTTGTGATTGCCCTGGAAAATCCTCTGGAGGGCTTCTATCTGCTGTATTCCCTGACCGACAGCTGGCTTGTCAAGGAAGATCTGTATCAGCAGTGCGAGAGCGTGACCGACGGCGTGTACAACAACACCTACGGCACCTCCGCTGAGACGAGTTTTTCCTACGGGCCTTACAAGCTGGTTACTTTCCAGGCGGACAAGCAGATCCTGCTGGAGAGAAACGAGTATTATCACGGAATCCAGGACGGCCAGTATCAGACCACGAACATTCAGATCGACTGCGTGGAGGAAGCTGCCACCAGGCTGGAAATGTTCCTGAACGGCCAGCTTGACGGTTATGGTCTGGCTGCAGAGGATATGGAGACTTATCAGACCAGCGACTATACTTATTTCACACCCGGCGACTCTGTCTGGTTCATGGCCCTCAACCCCGGCATGGACGCTCTGAAGGCGCAGCAGGAAGCGGCCGGCGAGAATATCAATAAGACGATCCTTACCGTGAGGGAATTCCGTATGGCGCTTTCCTTCGCTCTGGACCGTCAGGCCTTTGCGCTGGCTACCATGCCTACGCAGAGCCCTGGATTTGCCCTGTTCTCCGATCAGATCATCTCCAACCCTGAGACCGGTGAGACCTATCGTTCCACCGACGAGGCGAAGCAGGTGCTTGTGAACTTCTGGGGTCTTGCGGATGAGGTCGGCGACGGCAAGATGTACGCTACCGTGGACGACGCGATCGACAGCATCACGGGCTACAATCTGGAGATGGCAAAAGAATACTTCAATAAGGCGTATGATATCGCTATCGAACAGGGACTGATGGACGAGGACGATGTGATCCAGATCAAGATCGGTATGCCCAACAGCACCAGTTCTACCTACAACAACGGCTACGAGTTCATGGTGAACAACTACACCGAGGCGGTAAAGGGTACTTCTCTGGAAGGGAAGCTGACCTTTACCAAGGACGATACGCTGGGCAACGGATTTGCAAACGCCCTGCAGGCAAATCAGGTCGACATGCTGTTCTATGTGGGCTGGACCGGTTCCGCACTGGATCCTTACGGCCTGATGGAGGCATACACCACCAGCTCTTATCAGTACGATCCCAACTGGGATACCTCCAAGACGGACATGACCGTGAACCTGGACGGAACGGACTATACCGCTTCCGTGCTTGACTGGACCTATTGCATCGGCGGACAGGCGATCACCATCACTGCTGCGGACGGCACGAAGAAGGAGTTCAGCGCAGGTACCAGCGACGGTGTGGATGAGCAGCGTTTCCAGATCCTGGCAGGTCTTGAAAATGCCGTTCTGGAACAGTACGACATGATCCCTATTGAGATCGATGCCAGCGCTTCCATGAGAGGTATGCAGGTTAAGTACTACAGTGAAGAATATGTATTTGGCCCCGGCCGCAACGGCTATCAGGGCGTTCAGTACCTGACCTACAACTATTCCGATCAGGAATGGAACGACTATGTAACTTCTCAGGGCGGTACGCTGAACTACAATTAAAGAAACAACGCTGCCGAAGGGCGGCGCGATACGGGACCGGACCGGGGCGGAAACGCCCTTGGTCCCGGTCTTGTATTTATACGATTTTTTGAAAAGGCCCTTTTCAGACATGGTATAAATACAAGACATGAGGAGGTATCTTATGGTAAAGTATGTTCTGAAGCGTATTGCGCTGATGTTCTTTGTGTTTTTTGTGATCCTGACCATGTGTTTCGTCCTGGTGAAGCTTCTGCCCCAGACGGATCCGGTGCAGTTCGGAAAGGATATGAACCTGATCAAAATGCGGCGTGAGGCGCTGGGCTACAATAAGCCGATCCTGGTCCAGTACGGGATCTTTTTGAAGCGGAGCCTGCTGGGCAACGACTGGGGGATCAGCGAGGCACTGTACCGCGGACAGGACGTCTGGCAGGTGTTTGTGTCCAAGATGCCGGCTACGCTGATGGTGAACCTCTACTCCCTGATCTTCAGCGTGCCCCTCGGCCTTTTCCTCGGCATCTATTCGGCCCTGAAAAAAAACAAGTGGCAGGACTACGTGATCTCTACGCTGATCATGCTGTTCATCTCCGTGCCCAGTTATGTATATGCGCTTCTTGTGCAGTATCTGCTGTGCTTCAAGCTGAAACTGTTCCCGCTTCAGATGAACAGCGGGACGGATTACTTTACCTGGTCCATGTTCCTTTCGGTGGTTCCGGCAGTCCTGTCCCTGGGCTTCGGCAGTATCGCATCCCTTGCAAGATACACCCGGGCGGAGCTCTCGGAGGTGCTCACCAGCGATTTCATGCTGCTGGCCCGGACCAAGGGCCTTACCAGGGCTCAGGCCACGGTCCGTCATGCGCTGCGAAATTCCATGGTGCCGGTGTTCCCGATGATCCTCGGAGAGTTTATCGGCATCCTGTCCGGATCCCTGATCATAGAAAAGCTGTTTGGCGTTCCGGGGATCGGGCAGCTCTACGTCAATTCCATCACCTCTCTGGACTATAATTTCTTCATGCTGCTGTCGGCGTTCTATACGCTGATCGGGCTGGCCGCGGGCATCGTGGTGGATATCAGCTATGGATTTATTGATCCCAGGATCAGAATGGGGGAGCGTTAATATGGATAAAAAGATGGACTACGCAAACATTCCCAAGGAAAAATTTGAATTTTACCACCGCGAAGAAGAAATTCGGGACAAAAAACTCGACACGAAGCCTGTGGGGTATTTTAAGGACGCCATGATGAGGTTCTGCCGCAACAAGAGCTCCGTGATCGCGGCCTGCGTGCTTTTGTGCCTGGTCCTGTTTGCAATTTTTGTGCCGATTTTCTGCATGACGCCGTATTCCGAGAACCCCACGGACACCACCTACCTGATGTACACGAAACTCCTGCCGAAGTGCAAGCCGTTAGCCTGGATGGGGTGGGACGGATGCTTTGACGAAACGCTGAATGAGGCGGACTATCTCAGCCGCCGCGCCATCGGCGAGGAGACGGGGCTGGACCCGGTTGTAAAGGTTTACCGGGAAGGCTACGAGGACTCCAGCAGTACCATAAACACGACCTATTATGATATCCGAACGGATTCCTATATAAAGAACGGTATGATCTATCTGACGCTGACGCCCGCCGAATATGAAGCGATCCAGGACTGGCAGGAAGAAACGGGGATCCAGGTCATCTACCCGGCGGTGGACACTTCCGGGTTTAAGCTGGAACTTTTGAAAAACAATGCCAATATCTGGTATCAATGTTCGCAGAAAGGCGCGCCCAAGCTGGACAAGGACGGAAACTTTGTCCCTCTTTACAAGACCAGCGGCAATGACGGCGAATATCACAGCCTGCGTATTGAGGGAGACGACGGCTCCTATCGGTATGCGGTGGCTACCGGAACAAGCTCCGGCGTTTCTTATAAGGTGAGAGTGTTTACCTATACCTATTTCCAGTACCGCTATGGGTTTGAACCCACATTCCTGTTCGGAACGAACTCACTGGGCCACGATATCCTGACCCGGCTTGCAGGGGGCGCAAGATTCAGCCTTCTGCTCGCGCTGGGGATCTCGCTGATCAACCTGGTCATCGGCGCTGTCTACGGCGCGATCGAGGGTTATTACGGCGGCGTCATCGACCTGGCTCTGGAGCGTTTTTCCGATATTATGAGCGGCGTGCCTTTTATCGTGGTGACCTCGCTGTTCCAGCTGCACCTGTCCCAGAAGGTGGGCGTGGTGCCGGCGCTCTTGTTCGCCTTTGTGTCAACGGGGTGGATCGGCATGGCGAGCACGACGCGTATGCAGTTTTACCGCTACAAGAATCAGGAATACATTCTGGCGGCGAGGACGCTGGGAGCCAGCGACGCAAGGCTGATGTTCCGGCACATCTTCCCGAACGCGTTGGGAACCCTGATTACCAGCGCGGTCCTGGTGATCCCGGGCGTGATCTATTCCGAGTCCACGCTGACTTACCTTGGCATCGTGAACCTGGATTCGTCAAAGATGACGTCCATAGGCAGCATGCTGTCCGCAGGCCAGTCCCAGCTGACGACGTACCCGCATATCATCCTGTTCCCCGCCCTGTTCATTTCTCTGCTGATGATCTCCTTTAATCTGTTTGGAAACGGACTGCGGGATGCCTTTAATCCATCACTGAGAGGAACGGAGGACTGACGTTATGGAAGAGAAAAAACTATCGGTCAACAATCTGGTCATATCCTTCAGGACGCCGGGCGGGAAAGTCCAGGCAGTCCGCAATATCAGTTTTGACCTTCGCAAGGGGGAGACGCTTGCCATCGTGGGCGAGTCCGGTTCCGGCAAGTCCGTGACCAGCAAGGCGATCCTTGGCATTCTGGCGGGAAACTCCATTGTGGAGGGCGGTTCCATCATCTATGACGGCATGGATCTCTTAAAGGTCGGAGAGGACGAATTTTACCGCATCCGAGGCGACAGGATCGCGATGATCTTTCAGGATCCCCTCTCCAGCTTAAATCCGATCATGCAGATCGGAAAGCAGCTGACGGAGGCCATGCTCCTGAAGGGCAAGGCACGCCAAAAATCCAGCAAAACCGCGTTCAATACGACGCTGGACAGACTGGCGGAGGCCATGGCGGCCGCAAGGCCGTCCGAGGGCGCTCAGAAAGCGTCCCAGATGTGCAAGGACTTCGACAAATTTGAAATGAAACATATAGAACTGGAAAAAGCCTACGGGGAGGCGCATGAGGCGGCCGGCGAGGCAGGGGATGCCATAAGCGACGTCCTGTTCCACATTGAAAAGAACGCTTTTGAGGATCAGAAGTACTCTCTGAAGGAAATCATCCGTCTTTCGGGTGAGACTGTGAACGAATATGTTGTCTCGGGCAGCGATCAGGAGCGCCTAAAGAAACTCCTGGAAGAACTGAAGAGCTGCATGAACGGCGAGATCAAGAAGAAGGAATACCCGGAAACCGTCCGGATCTTAAAGGAGCTGTCAGAGATTCTTGAGCGCGCCTTAAAGAAAGAACAGCCCGATTTTCCCAGCATGGGCTGCTATCTGGTAGATTCCGGGAAACCCCTTCCCGATATGCCCATAGCCCAGTTGAATGGCTTCTTGAAGGAGTATGCGGACGAGCACTTCATGAACGGGTTCCGCGCGTGGATGAGAGAGGCGCTGGAATATAACGCCAAGACCTATAACGACAAAAAGAAGCTGGTGATCGACGCAATCTGCGAAAAGAAACAGGCGTTTGCCGGTTCCGATTGGGACAAAAAGGCCTGCCAGGATGCCGTGGCCGCGCTCTGCAGCGCGGTGAACGAATCCATTGACCCCCTGGAAGTGGAAAAGGACGGGGAGGCGTACACCTTTGCCGAGACCTTGAAGGCCGCCGTCAGCGATTATTTTGAAGGGATTCAGAAAAACCGGAAGGCGGTTGCCCTCCACGACAAGCAGCAGAAAAAATATGACGGACTGAAAGCCAGGGGCAAGGAACCCGGCTGGAAGGTTCCGCCTTCCACCGCAGTGGATCTTGATCTGGTCAGAGACAATGTCAATGCCATTCTCGACAGGATGGCGGTTCATTATCAGGAGCGGCTGGAAAACGCGAAGAACGTGGATTTTGCCGGCCGAATGTCCAGCCTGGAGGAGTTTTTTAAGGAAAACGCCTCCGGCGTGGTCATGCGGATCACGAAGAGGATGGCGAAATACAAGGCCTTAAAACTGATGGAGGAAGTGGGAATTACCGAGACGAGAAAGCGCTACCGCCAGTATCCGTTCGAATTTTCCGGCGGCATGCGCCAGCGTATCGTGATCGCCATCGCCCTGGCGGCGAATCCTGATATCCTGATCTGCGATGAGCCGACCACGGCTCTTGACGTGACCATTCAGGCCCAGATCCTGGAACTGATCAACAAGCTGAAAAAGGACAGGAACCTCTCCATCATCTTTATCACGCACGATCTGGGAGTAGTGGCGAACATGGCGGACCGGATCGCCGTGATGTACGCGGGCAAGATCGTAGAGACGGGAACCAGCGAGGACGTTTTCTATTCGCCCGCGCATCCGTACACCTGGGCGCTCCTTTCCGCAATGCCGGATCTTGAGACGAACGAGCGGCTGGAGGCCATTCCCGGGACGCCGCCGAATATGATCTATCCTCCTGTGGGGGATGCTTTTGCGGACAGAAATAAGTATGCCCTGAAGATTGATTTTGAGATGCAGCCCCCCATGTTTCAGATCAGCGAGACCCACTCCGCCGCCACCTGGCTGCTGCATCCGGACGCTCCAAAGGTGGAGCCGCCAAAGATCGTCACGGACCGTATCGCCAGAATGAAGTCGAAGGGAGGCGCCATCAATGCCGAATAAGGACGAAACTCTGCTGAGGGTAGAGCACCTCTGCCAGTATTTTAAACAGAACAAGGCCGTTGACGACGTGAGCTTTGAGATCAAAAAAGGCGAGGTTTTCGGCCTGGTGGGCGAGTCCGGCTGCGGAAAGACCACGACCGGCCGTTCCATCATCAAGCTGTACGATATCACCTCCGGCAGCGTGTATTTTAAGGGGGAGAGGATCGCGGCAGGCACCCGCTCTTATAAACTGAACATCGAGGCGGCAAAAAAGAAATATGAGGACGAATTGAAGGAACTGGAGCAGTCCGGCCGCTCTAAAGAGGAGAAGGACAAACTCCGCCGTGAGAAAAAGGAAGAACTGGACCGCTATATCGACCAGCAGAAGCAGGAGATCCGCTCCGCGAGGGCCGATCACAGGAAACACAAGGTGGTCACGGACATCCAGATGATCTTTCAGGACCCCATCGCTTCCCTGGATCCCCGTATGACGGTGGGACAGATCATCGCCGAAGGACTCCGCATCCGCGGGGAAAGGAACAAAAAGGAGCTGGATGAAAAGGTCTATCAGGCGTTGGAAATGGTAGGACTTGTGCGGGAACACGCGGGACGATATCCCCACGAGTTTTCCGGCGGCCAGCGCCAGCGTATCGGCGTCGCCCGCGCCGTCGTCATGAATCCGGAGCTCATCATTGCGGACGAACCCGTGAGCGCGCTGGACGTGTCCATTCAGGCCCAGGTGATCAATCTGTTGGACGACCTGCGCCATAAGATGGGTCTGACGATCCTTTTCATCGCCCATGATCTCTCCGTGGTGAAGTATTTTTCCGACAGGATCGGCGTGATGTATTTTGGCAAACTGGTGGAGCTTGCCGATTCGGACGAACTTTTTGCGCACCCGCTGCACCCCTACACGAAGTCGCTTCTGTCGGCGATTCCTCTGCCTGATCCGGAGTATGAGAAACGCCGCAAGAGAATCACCTACGTGCCGCTGAGGGACCATGATTACACCGTAGACCAGCCGACTCTGCGGGAAGTGCTTCCCGGTCATTTTGTGCATTGCAATCAGGCCGAGTTCGAGAGATACAGGAGAGAGACGGGAGCGGCGGATGAAGCATAAAAAGACGTTCGCAACGTTCCTTTCCGGGGGCGTTCTCTCCTTTCTGCTGATGTGGCAGAGAGGTCTTTTTAAGGCTCAGCCGCCGGCGGCCAGGGTTCTGATCATTGCAGACGGATTTACCCTGGTGTCCTTTCTCTATCTGGGTGTGGGCGCGCTGATGTGGGTGAGCACCACGGGAGTGTTCGACATTTTCGGGTTTGCGTTCAAAAAGGCCGCCCACGCGCTGATCCCGGGAAAGGATCCCCAGAAGGTTGGAAAGTACTACGAGTACCGCCTGGGAAAAAAGGAAAAACAGAAAAAGTTTCAGGGCGGTTCGGCACTGGCTGCGGGAGCGGTCCTGCTTGGGCTTTCCTTTGCCGCAACCCTGATCTGGTACAGGCTGGAAGGGTAAATAACGGCCGAAAGAATTGTTTCGTTAAAACTTCTTAACTTTCTATGGTAATTTTATGAAGAATGTGGTATGCTATAACTGTGTACTTCAAGAAGACGGACAGTTTTGAGATCATGAAGATATAAGAAAGGACGAGGCTGTTATGAGCAAATTGGAGAATTTAATGGACCTTGACAAACTGAACGACCTTTTGAAAAAGAAGGATATCGAGATTTCCAAGCTGTATAAGCTCCTGGGCCGCAAGGAGATGAAGCAGGAGGAAGAGGAGAAGGAGGAGAAAAAGTTCAACGCCCTCGTCTGGATCCTTGCCATCATCGGCGTCGTTGCTGCGGTTGCGGCGATCAGTTATGCGATCTACCGCTATTTCCGGCCGGATTATCTGGAAGACTTTGATGATGATTTTGAAGACGACCTCGAGGATTACGAGCTCGGAGAAGAGGACGACGGCCTTTACGAGGACGAGGACTGACCGAAATCCGTCAAGTAGAAAAAGAGTATTGACAGCCTGTTTTTGACCGCATGGCCGGAGATGGGCTGTTTTTTGTGATTTTAGGAGGACTGCGTGAAAAAGGGAGCGGTTTACGAGGGAGTCGTAGAAAAGGTGAATTACCCCAACAAGGGGATCGTGCAGACGGAGGACGGGCAGATCACAGTAAAGAACGCCCTCCCCGGCCAGAAAGTCCGCTGCAGCATTACCAAGGCGAACCGGGAGCGGGCGGAGGGAAGACTGCTGGAGGTATTGGAGAGATCGCCCCTGGAGACGGGGAAGGTCTGCGAACACTTCGGCGTCTGCGGCGGCTGCACCTACCTGTCCCTGGATTACGAAACCCAGAGGCAGATCAAAGAGAGACAGGTAAAGGACGGGCTGGACCAGGCCCTTTCCGACCAGGAGACCCCTTACCGCTGGGAGGGCGTACAGCCCAGCCCTCTGCGCTACGAATACCGCAACAAGATGGAGTTTACCTTCGGCAATGAGTATAAGGATGGCCCGTTGACCCTGGGCATGCACAGGAGGGGGAGCTTTTACGACATCGTTCCTGTGGAGGACTGCCTCCTGATAGACGGGGATTACCGCCTGATCCTGAAGACGGTCTGCCAGTATTTCCGGGAACAGGACACGCCTTTCTTTCACCGCCTGACCCACGAGGGATATTTAAGGCACCTCCTTGTGAGGAAGAGCCGGGCGGACGGCTCCATCCTGACGGCCCTGGTCACTACCACCCAGCTTGCGGACAGGGAACTGGTACAGGGCTTTCTGGACAGCCTGCTTTCCCTGGAAAGGGAGGGCCTGCTCCAGGGGAAGTTTGCCGGGATCCTGCATATTGATAACGACTCGCCCGCCGACGTGGTGCAGAGCGACCGCACGGAAATCCTGTACGGCCGGGACGTCTTCCCGGAAAAACTCCTGGGACTGGATTTCCAGGTCTCGACCTTCTCTTTCTTTCAGACGAACTCCGCGGGTGCGGAGGTGATCTACCGGACGGTGCAGCGCTATATCGGCAGCGTGGAGGACAGGCTCCTAAAAAAGACCGGCAGCAGAAAGCCCCTGGTCTTCGACCTCTACTCGGGAACCGGAACCATCGCCCAGCTGATGGCCCCGGTCTCGGAAAAGGTGATCGGCGTGGAGATCGTGGAGGAGGCGGTGGAAGCCGCCAGAAGAAGCGCCGCCGCAAACCGCCTGACCAACTGCGAATTTATAGCCGGGGACGTGCTGAAAGTTCTGGATGACATTTCGGAGAGGCCGGACCTGATCATCCTGGACCCGCCCAGGGAGGGAATCCACCCCAAGGCTCTCCGCAAGATCCTGGACTACGGCGTGGAATACATGGTGTACATTTCCTGCAAGCTGTCCAGCCTGCTGAATGACTTAAAGACCCTGCGAGCGGGAGGGTATGAGGTTGTAAATGCGGCGGCGGTGGACCAGTTCCCGTGGACGGGACATGTGGAGACGGTGGTCCAGCTGGTTCTGAGAACGTGAGTCGAGAGCAGACGGTTTCCGGCAAGCCCCAATGCCCGCCAGAGAAGGAGGCGGCGATCAGGACAGCGCTGGAGCATTTCAAAATGATATAAGTGTCGTTGCGTGATATGAGCAAACTCGGAACCAATACATTTACTAATGGCGAAATACGAATTACCGAAGGAGCAGGGATACAAATGAACCGAGACGAAATATTGAAAACCAATAAGCATTACTGGGATACTTGCGCAGATTTGTGGTTTGGAACTACAGCGCTCCCCACTTACGGAGTACACTTTGTAACAGAGAATGAATTACACCTGTTTGACGATGTTTCTGGAAAGAAAATACTTGAAAT
>CANQEV010000036.1 GCA_947595925.1 uncultured Acetatifactor sp.
CATGGCTATCGGCGCGGGGGCGGACGTCGCCATCGACGCGGCGGACGTGGTGCTCATGAAGAGCAGTCTCTTGGACGTCCCCGCGGCGATCCGTTTGAGCCGCGCTACCCTTCGGAATATCCATGAAAATCTTTTCTGGGCCTTTTTCTACAATGTGATCGGGATCCCTCTGGCGGCCGGGGTGTGGTTCCCTGTTTTTGGCTGGACTCTGAACCCCATGTTCGGGGCGGCGGCCATGAGCCTGTCCAGCTTCTGCGTCGTGACAAACGCGTTAAGGCTGAATTTCTTAAAGGTACACGACGCGTCCAGGGACAGAAAGGTGAAAACCGGACGGAAAACGGCTGCGGTGGAGAAAACGACAGCGCAAAATCTTGAGTTCGAGAAAGGAAAAGATTTTCTTCAGGAAACGCCTGAGGGAACGGTGAAAGAGTTTGTCGGAGACACCGCTTTCAGAGATGACGGGAAAAAGGAGCCTCAGGACCAGCCTCAGGATCAAGTGGCCGGAACTTCAGGCGGCGCCGGACAGCACGCCTGCGTCATCCGCATAAACGGAATGATGTGCGGGCACTGTGAGAACGCGGTGAAGACTTCCCTGGAGAAGGTGGAGGGAGTCCTTGCGGCCCAGGCGGATCACGAGAAGGGAACCGCTGTGGTGAAGACTTCCGGGATCCTTTCGGAGGAAGCGTTGCGCAGGGCCGTGGAGCAGGAGGATTACGAGTTTATGGGCCTGGAGTGGGATCCGGAGGAAAAATAAAGGAGCGTCACTGTTTCAAGACCTTCCTGGGGGAAAGGATCAGGAGTTCCACGGCCATCCTGTCGCTGAACAGACCGGTTTTGACCTGGTAGTCCATATCCGCACATTCCTCCAGGGCTCTCTGAAGTTCAGCGGACTTATAGAGGGAGGCCTGGGAGACATATTTCCCCACGGCAAAGGGCGGTACGCCCAGCTGGGAGGCGATGTCCCGGTCGCTGAAGCCGCGCCGCTTCAGTTCCTTTGTCTGCAGCAGGTGGTTGTATTGCCGGGCGATCATGGAGAGCACGAGAATGGGAGAGACCTTCAGGGCCAGGAGATCGTAGTACAGGTCCAGGGCCCGCCGGGTCTGGCGTCTTGCCACCGCTTCCATCATGTCAAAGATGCGGTCGCTGAGCTTTACGGTGCAGACAGCCTCCACGTCCGCGTCCGTCACCACGTCCCTGTCCAGGCAGTAGGAGATCACTTTTTCAAGTTCCATCTGGATGTTCTGCATGTCGGTCCCGGTCTTTGACAGGAACAGCCGGACGGCATCCTCCGTGATCTTTTTTCCCTCCTTTGCCAGGGTGGAACCGATCCAGCGCTTTAAGGTCTTTTCATCCTGCACGGTAAATTCCACGGCGCATCCCTTGGAGGATGCGGTCTTGAAAAGTTTGCTGCGCTTGTCCACCTCGCTCTCCGTAAAGACAAAGAACGCCGTAGGGCTGGGAGAAGCCAGATAGTCCGCCATTTTTTCGCCGCCGGACTTAAAAAGGCCGGTGTCGGAGAGAAAGATCACGCGGCGCTCCGAGAGGAACGGCATGGTCTCCGCCAGGTCGATGATCTGGGCCACGGGAACATCCTTCCCCTCGAAAAAATGAGTGTTCATTTCGTCGCCGCCGGTCAGGGCGTCCCGCAGTTTTTGGGTGTATTGTTTTTTGAGATAGCGCTCTTCTCCATACAGGAGATAGATCTGTTGAAATCGTTTTTCTTTTATCTGATTCAATATCCGCTGCATATCGTTCTGTCCCTTTTTGTGATAGGCTCCGATACAATTCCTTTGACACAGTGCGGCGGCTCGGCCCGCGCCGTGCCATCCGCAAAGCCGGATCTGCGCGCCTCTGCGCCGCTTCACAGAATGCCGACGTTCATAAAACAGTATATCCTATTTCCGGTTTTTTGGAAAGGGTTAAGATGAAAAGTCCGCCGGGGCGTCAGGGCGGCTTTGGGAAAAGCGCGGATGGAGTTGCCGCAGGCTAAAAAACAGTGAGAAAAAGTGTCGAAAATATATTGAGGTTCGGGATATCTTGTGTTACTATATTTTTATATACGCAAAATATTGCGGGATAACAGTTGGAGGCCAAGGGCCGAAACGGAAACGAAACGGAGGCAATGGAAATGAGCAAGGAAAAAGGATTTATCAGTGAGTTTAAGAAGTTTATTCTGCGCGGGAACGTGATGGATATGGCGGTCGGCGTTATCGTCGGCGGCGCGTTCACGGCGATCGTTACATCCTTGAATACGGATATCCTGACCCCTATCCTGGGACTTTTCGGAGGCATGGATTTCAGCAATCTCTTTATTCAGCTCACGCACAGAGATGTGAAATATGCCACTCTTGCGGCCGCCCAGGAGGCAGGCGCGGCAACGCTGGCATACGGCAATTTCATCACCGCGGTTATCAACTTCCTGATCACCGCGTTCGTGATCTTCTGCCTGGTGAAAGGGATCAACACGATCAATGACAAGTTCAGCAAGAAGGAAGAACCGGCGGCTCCCACCACGAAGAAATGCCCTTTCTGTAAGTCGGAGATCGCCATCGATGCGACCAGGTGCCCTCACTGCACGTCCCAGCTGGAGGAAAAGTAAGAGCGCGGGCAGGGGCGTGATCGGAGTTGCCACAGAGAAGGGAAGGATGCTTCTATGCATGGATGGGGATGGAGAGGTCTTGTCCTGACGGTCTGCGCATTTCTGGCGTCCGCGGCAGCAGGCTGCGGACGCGGGACGGCGAAGACGCAGGAGGCCGTGACCCTGATCGGGGAGATGGATTATCAGGGGGCTCTCGCAGCGCTGGCGGAGGCCCAGGAGGGAAAAGAGGACGCTTATCAGGTCCTCCGGACCCAGGGGATCGCCTATATGGGCCTTGCCTCCTATGAGGAAGCCATCGAGTGCTTCCTGGGAGCGCTGTCCCTCAGCGACGGCCTGATCAAAGACGTGGATTTCGACGTGAATTATTATCTCGCCGAGGCGTACAGCCGCAGCGGCCGGTTCGCGGAGGCGAAGGAAGTCTACAACGCGATCCTTGCCCTGCGGGACGAGGAGGAAGACGCCTATTTCAAGAGGGGCGGCGTGGAGCTGGAGCTGGATCAGTACACGGAGGCAAAAGCGGATTTTGACCGGGTGGTGGAGATGGACCCGAAGAATTATGATCGGCTGTTCGCCATCTATGAGGTCTTCGCCCACTTCGGGTATAAGGAGGCGGGTCAGGAGTATCTCCGTTATGTGCTGGGAAATGGGGAGGAAACCCTTAGTTCCTTTGACCGGGGACGGCTCTACTATTATCTGGAAGATTATCAGAAGGCTTATGTGGAGCTGGAGAAGGCGAAGGAGGATGGGACGGCCCAGAGCAGTCTCTATCTTGGAAAGGCCTATGAATCCACGGGAGATTACAACTATGCCTGCAATGTCTACAGAAGTTATCTCGACAAGCAGGGCGACAGCGCGGAGATGTATAATCAGCTGGGGATCTGCGAGATGAAACGGCGGAACTACAGGGAGGCCCTTTCGGCTTTTCAGTCAGGGCTTGCCCTTCAGGACAAGGCCATGCAGCAGGCGCTCTCTTATAATGAGATTGTCGCTTACGAGTATCTCGGCGAGTTTGAAAAGGCGGAATCTTTGATGCAGGCTTATGCAGGGAATTATCCCGATGACGCGGAGGCCCGGAGGGAGAGGGATTTTCTGTCTACAAGACATGGCGGCGTCGCGCCCCAGCCGGAGGAGGAACAGCCCCAGGAATGACTCAGACGCGGGGAAGGGTGTCTGTCTGACAAAGCGGGCGGGAAAACCTCCATGGCAGGCGTTCCTATGGCATATGTCCCCACGGCGGATGAAACCGGAATCCGTGGTCCATCCGGAGAAAAACAAAAAAGAAGTACAATATAAAACAGACAGGAGCGTCAGGAAACGGGACGCTCCTTTTTTCCTTGTAAATAGGGCTTTCCACAAGATATGACAGGTGTGACGAAAAATTAACACTATATATTGTGTATTGCCATTGACATCCACAAGTGCAGGTGGTAAAATGATTTTTAGAACGCCGCTAGACGGAACGAAAGAGAAGTAAGGGGGAATTACAAGAATGCTTCAGATCATTAAGAGGGATGGAACCAGGACGGATTTTACCTTGTCGAAGGTAAACGACGCGATCATGAAGGCGTTTAACGCTACGGAGATGAGTTACAACAACGACATCGTGGATCTGCTGGCGCTGAGGGTCACCGCAGACTTTCAGTCCAAAGTTAAGGACAACGCGATCCAGATCGAGGACGTGCAGGACAGCGTGGAGAAGGTGCTGGGACAGGCCGGATACGAGGAGGTTGCCAAGGCGTATATCCTGTACCGCAAGCAGCGCGAGAAGATGCGTGCGATGAAATCCACCATTCTTGACTATAAGGACGTCGTAAACAGCTATGTGAAGGTGGAGGACTGGCGTGTAAAGGAGAATTCCACCGTCACCTATTCGGTGGGGGGACTGATCCTCTCCAATTCCGGCGCGGTTACGGCGAACTACTGGCTTTCGGAGATCTATGACGAGGAGATCGCGGAGGCGCACAGAAACGCGGACATCCATATTCACGATCTCTCCATGCTCACGGGGTACTGCGCGGGGTGGTCCTTAAAGCAGCTGATCCAGGAAGGGCTCGGCGGCATCACCGGCAAGATCTCGTCCGCTCCGGCAAAGCATCTCTCCGTGCTTTGCAACCAGATGGTGAATTTCCTGGGCATCATGCAGAATGAGTGGGCCGGCGCACAGGCGTTTTCCTCCTTTGACACCTATCTGGCGCCCTTTGTAAAGGTGGATCATCTGAACTACCACGACGTGAAGAAGTGCATCGAGGCCTTTATCTACGGGGTGAACACTCCCAGCCGGTGGGGCACGCAGGCACCCTTCTCCAATATCACGCTGGACTGGACGGTGCCGGAGGATCTGGCGGAGCTTCCCGCGATCGTCGGCGGCAAGGAGATGAACTTCAAATACAAGGACTGCAAGGAAGAGATGGACATGGTGAACAAGGCGTTCATCGAGACCATGATCGAGGGGGATTCCCACGGCAGAGGGTTCCAGTACCCGATCCCTACCTATTCCATCACGAAAGATTTTGACTGGTCCGACACGGAGAACAACCGTCTGCTGTTTGAGATGACTGCGAAGTACGGAACCCCCTACTTCTCCAATTATATCAATTCCGACATGCAGCCCTCCGACGTCAGGAGCATGTGCTGCAGGCTCCGCCTGGATCTGCGGGAGCTGAGAAAGAAGACCGGCGGTTTCTTCGGATCGGGGGAGAGCACCGGAAGCGTCGGCGTGGTGACCATCAATATGCCCAGGATCGCGTATCTCTCCGCAAACAAGGATGATTTTTACGCGCGGCTGAACCGGATGATGGACATTGCGGCCCGCTCCTTAAAGATCAAGAGGGGCGTTATCACAAAGCTCCTGGACGAGGGGTTGTACCCTTACACCAAGAGATATCTGGGAACCTTTGACAATCATTTTTCCACCATCGGCCTGATCGGCATGAACGAGGTGGGACTGAATGCAAACTGGTTGAGAGCGGACATGAGCGATCCCAGGACCCAGGAGTTTACGAAGGAGGTCCTGAACCACATGAGGAACCGCCTGTCGGATTACCAGGAGCAGTACGGCGATCTCTATAACCTGGAGGCGACTCCCGCGGAGAGCACGACCTACCGCCTGGCAAAGCACGACAAGAAGCGCTATCCCATGATCAAGACGGCCGGCAAGGAAGGCGATACCCCGTATTACACCAACTCCTCCCACCTGCCCGTGAACTATACCGTGGATATCTTTGACGCGCTGGACATCCAGGACGAACTGCAGACGCTCTACACCTCCGGGACCGTGTTCCATGCGTTCCTGGGAGAAAAGCTTCCGGATTGGAAAGCGGCGGCGTCCCTGGTGCGCACCATCGCCCAGAACTATAAGCTGCCCTATTACACCCTGTCACCCACGTATTCCATCTGTAAGGAGCACGGCTATCTGGCGGGCGAGGTCTATGAGTGCCCTCACTGCAAGGCGAAGACGGAGGTTTACAGCCGCATCACCGGCTACTACCGTCCCGTGCAGAACTGGAACGATGGAAAGCTGCAGGAGTACGCCAACAGAACGGAGTATGACATCGCAAAGTCCGTGTTAAAGCGCCCTGTCAGCACGGTGGTGACCCTCTCCAATTTTGACAAGGACGTGGAGGTTTCCGTGGAGAAGCCCCAGGGCGTGCGGTATCTGTTTACCACAAAGACCTGCCCGAACTGTGTTCTGGCAAAGGAGTACCTGAAGGATATCCCCTATGTGGCCCTGGACGCCATGGAGAACGTAGAGCTGGCGAACCGGTACGGCGTGATGCAGGCGCCCACGCTGGTAGTCGTGGAGGGGGACGAATTCCAAAAGATCGTTGGCGCACCCAGGATATTGAAGTACACGCAGCAGCTGAAAATGGCAACTGTATAGCCGGAAGCCGGGACTTTGGCGGAATGCCGAAACCGACGGGATAAGGGGAAACGGAATGATCGACAAACTGATTCAAAAAATTCAAAAGACCCAGGCCCCCATTGTGGTGGGCCTAGATCCCATGATGAAATATGTGCCTTCCCAGATCCGGGAGGCTGCCTTCGCGGAATACGGCGAGACCCTGGAAGGGGCGGCGGAGGCGGTCTGGCAGTACAATAAGGGGATCGTGGACGCCGTCTGCGACCTGATTCCGGCGGTAAAGCCCCAGATCGCCATGTACGAGCAGTTTGGGATCCCGGGGCTCATAGCTTTTCACAAGACGGTCCAGTACTGTAAGGAAAAGGGCCTGGTGGTCATCGGGGATATCAAGCGGGGCGATATCGGCTCCACTTCCGAGGCCTACGCGGTGGGCCATCTGGGAAAGGTGAGCGTGGGGAGCCAGTCCTTCTATGGCTTTGACGAGGATTTTGTAACGGTGAATCCCTACCTGGGCAGCGACGGGGTAAAGCCCTTTATCAAGGTCTGCCAGGAGGAAAAGAAAGGTATTTTTGTCCTGGTAAAGACTTCCAACCCCTCCAGCGGGGAGTTTCAGGACCGCCTGGTGGACGGAAAGCCCCTGTATGAAATTGTGGGGGAGAAAGTGGCCCAGTGGGGTCAGGAGTGCATGGGAGATTCCTACAGCTATGTAGGCGCGGTGGTGGGTGCCACCTACCCGGAACAGGGCAGGATCCTGCGGAAGATCATGCCGAAGGCCTTTATCCTGGTTCCCGGCTACGGAGCCCAGGGCGGCAAGGGCGCGGACCTGGTTCATTTCTTTAACGAGGACGGGCTGGGCGCGATCATCAACTCTTCCCGGGGCATTATCGCCGCCTATCAGCAGGAGAAGTACGCGAAGTACGGCGAAGCGGGTTACGCCGAGGCGTCCCGGGCGGCGGTGCTGGATATGAAGGAGGACATCGCGGCAGCGCTGGCGGCGAGAGGCTGACGAATGGTGATTCAAAACGGACTTGTCTTTGGAAAAGACGGTAAATTTGAGAGGGCGGACGTCCGGATAAAGGATGGAATCGTCCGGCAGGTCGGGGAGATCCGGGATCTGCAGGGCGAGGCGGAAATCCTGGACGCCGCCGGCAAATACGTGGTCCCCGGCTTTGTGGACATACATCTCCACGGAGCCGCGGGCCACGATTTTTGTGACGGAAAAGAAGATTCCCTGGAGAAGATCGCTGCGTATGAGCGCTCCCGGGGCGTGACTGCAATCTGCCCTACAACCATGTCCCTTTCCATGGAGAAATTGCAGGAAATCCTTCAAAAAATTGACAAAGTTGCAGGAAAAATGTCGAATCGGGGTTCCGCCAGAATCCTGGGGATCCACCTGGAGGGACCTTTTCTGGCCCCGGACCGGAGGGGAGCCCAAAAGGAAGCTTATTTAAGAGATCCGGATCTGCAGCGGTTCCGTCAGTTACAAGAGGCGTCGGGAGACAGGATCCGTATTGTGACGCTGGCCCCGGAGCTTCCCGGGGGAATGGAGTTTATCCGTCAGGTGAAAAGCGGAGCGGCCCCGGGAGAGAAGCTGACGGTCTCTCTGGGACATTCCCAGGCGGATTATGAGACTGCGGCGGAGGCGTTCCGCGCCGGAGCGGATCATGTGACCCACCTTTGGAACGCCATGCCGGGAATGCATCACAGGGCCCCCGGGATCACAGGCGCGGCCATGGATCAAGGCCATGTGACGGCGGAACTGATCTGCGACGGCCTGCATGTTCATCCGGCCATGGTCCGCGCGGCGTTCCGCCTGTTCGGGCCGGACCGGATATGTCTGGTCAGCGATTCCATGGAGGCGGCGGGGATGCCGGACGGGGAATACAGCCTGGGCGGTCAGAGGGTGTATCAAAAGGACGGCGCTGCAAGGCTTTCAGACGGTACGCTGGCGGGTTCCGCCACGGATCTCTTTGCCTGTTTCCAGAGGGCGGTCCGGTTCGGCGTACCTCTGGAGGACGCCCTGAAAGCGGTGACCTGCAATCCTGCCAGAAGCATCGGCATGGAGGAGAGGGCGGGAGTGATCCAACCGGGGGTCCCTGCGGACATTCTCCTGCTGAATGCGGAGCTGGAGCTTGAGAGAGTTCTGTGATATGGAGGCGGCGGGGCGGGGAGTTCCCCAACAATGTCAAAAAATGCACAGTAGGAAACGGCATTGTCAAGAAGTGAAAAGCCCCGGCGTTTCCTGTGCAACAAACTACATTCAGACCACAAGTTTCTACATTTATTTTTGAGAAAACCGAGGATAAAATGGTCTACAGAATTGCGGATACTAGATGCCTATGAGGTGAAGAGCGTGGAACACAAGAAGAAATCGAAGCTGGGATTTATCTGGGAGAATATGAAGGGATACCGCGCATTTTATGCGCTGGGGATCCTCGGCACCATCACTTACAACGTATTGCAGCTTGTGGTGCCTTATTTTACCCAGCAGATCCTTGACAACTTTCTCTCCGGGGAGAATGCGGCGTACAACCTGGCGAACCGCCGGGACTGGCTTTATGAACTGATCCTGGGCATGGTGCTGATCACTTTTCTGCGGACGACCGTGGTCTATCTCTCCTGTATGGACGCGGAGATCGTGTCCCAGAAAGTCCTGTACCGGATCAGGACCCACCTGTTCTGGAAGATCGAGAATCAGGACATGAAATTTTACAGCACCTTCCGCACCGGAGACCTGATGGCCCGTGTGACCGGCGACCTGGACGCCATCCGCCATATGCTGGCCTGGGTTATCAGAAGCATCGTGGAGGCTGTCGCCCTGATGACCGCCACGGCAATCTATTTTCTGTATATGGACTGGAGACTGGCGCTCAGCATGCTGGTCATCTCTCCCTTTATCTTCCTGATCATCATTTTGTTCAAGAACAAAGTGGCCCCCAGGCACAAGGCGCTGAGGGAGAGGCTTGCGGAGATGAACACGGCGGCCCAGGAGAACATCTCCGGCAACCGGGTGGTGAAGGCTTTCGCAAGGGAAGATTACGAGATCAAAAAATTCGAAGCCTGCAATCAGGCGTATTCCAAGACCAACCGGAAGACGGCCCTTACCTGGCTTACCTATTATCCCTACATAGAGTCCTTTGCAAACCTGATGCCCATCGTCCTTCTGGTAATGGGCGGAATGTTCATCATCAACGGAAGCATCACCATGGGCGAATATGTGGCCTTCTCCGGGCTGATCTGGGCGATCACCAACCCCATGCGCATGCTGGGCAATATCATGAACGAGTTCCAGAGATTTTCGGCGGCGGCGGATAAGGTGATGGAGATCTATTACTCCGAGCCGGAGATCGTGGACGCGCCGGATGCCATCGACCGTCCCGAGCGGTTCCGGGGCAAGGTGGAATTCCGCAACGTCAGCTTCCAGTATTCGGACGGCAATATGCCGGTGCTCCACAATGTGTCCTTTACCGTGGAACCCGGGGAGACCGTGGCCATCATGGGCGAGACGGGGTGCGGCAAGACCACCCTGATCCACATGATCCCCCGGTTCTTCGAACCTACCGAGGGCGAAGTGCTGGTGGACGATATCGACGTCCGGAAGATGAAACTGCACCAGCTGAGAAAAAATATCGGCCTGGCGACTCAGGACGTTCTCCTGTATTCCGACACCATCGACGGAAACATCGCCTATGGGGATCCCCACATCAAGCAGGAGGAAGTGGTAAAGTTCGCGCGGTATTCCGCGGCGGATGAATTTATCGCGAAGATGCCGGAGGGGTACGACACCATCGTCGGAGAGAGGGGCGTGGGTCTCTCCGGAGGACAGAAACAGAGGATCTCCCTGGCGAGGGCCCTCGCGGTGAAGCCCGCCATCCTGATCCTGGACGACACCACGTCGGCGGTGGACATGGAGACGGAGAAAAAGATCCAGCACAGCCTTAGGGAACTGGATTTCCCCTGCACGAAGATCATCATCGCCCAGAGGATCTCCACCACGAAGTCCGCGGATAAGATCCTGGTCCTTCAGGACGGGCGCATTACCGAGTGCGGGAGCCACGCGGAGCTGGTGGCAAAGAAGGGCTATTATTACAGTCTGGTGAAGCTGCAGACAGGAGAGGAGGAGTAGTCATGGCCAGAAGAAACACTTACAGAGAAGACGAAGTTCTGGAAACCCCTTTTGACATACGACACCTTCTTCGGGCTTCCGTCTATATCAAAAAATATGCGGGAAAGATGATCTTTGCCATGGTGCTCAGCGCCCTTGGCGGCATCGCGGGACTGTTCACGCCGAAGATCACCCAGGTGGCCCTGGACGTGGCCATTCCCAACAAGGACCTCCATCAGCTGTACACTCTGGCAGGACTTCTGGTGCTGGCCTTTATCGTGGGCGTGACTTTTACCACCATCCGCTCCCGGATCATGGTGAATGTGAGCCAGGATATCATCTACGATATCCGGAAGGACGTCTTTGATCATCTGCAGGAGCTGTCCTTCCAGTATTACGACGACAGGCCTCACGGAAAGATCCTGATCCGCGTGGTCAACTACGTCAACTCCGTGTCGGATATGCTCTCCAATGGACTCATCAACGTGGCGCTGGAGATTTTGAACCTGATCTTTATCGTGATCTTTATGTTCCTGCTGGATGTAAAGCTCTCCCTTGTAGTGCTGGCGGGAGTGCCGATCCTGATGGTATTCCTGATGTATATCAAGAGGAAGCAGAGAAGGGCCTGGCAGCAGGTCTCCAACAAGAACTCCAACCTGAACGCGTACCTGCAGGAGAACATCGTTGGGGCCAGGATCACCCAGGTCTTTGCCCGCGAAAAGGAGAATGCGGATACCTTCGCGGTCCTCTCGGACCGGTGCAGGTCAACCTGGATGGAGGCGGTGAAATACAGCAACCTGGTGTGGCCCGGGATCGACAACATCTCCGTGTGCGTGAGGGCGGCCATCTTTATATTCGGCCTCCTGGTGTTTGGAAAGAGTACCAGCCTGGGCGTGATCTTCGGTATTTCCTCCTATGCGTCCCAGTTCTGGCAGCCCATTATGAACCTGGGAAATATTTTCAACAACTTTATCAACAATATCGCCTACCTGGAGCGTATCTTCGAGACGCTGGATGAGCCTGTCACGGTGGCCGACGCGGAGGATGCCGTGGAGATGCCGAAGATCAAGGGCCAGGTGACGTTTGAAAATGTGGACTTCAGCTACGAGGAGGGGAAACCCGTCCTGAACAATCTTTCTTTCACGGTGGAGCCGGGAGAGAGCGTTGCGCTGGTAGGTCCTACCGGCGCGGGAAAGAGCACCATCGTCAACCTGATCTCCAGATTTTATAACGTCAACGGCGGAAGGGTGCTGATCGACGGGCAGGATATCTCCAAGGTGACGTTGCGGTCCCTCCGCTCCCAGATGGGCATCATGCTGCAGGACAGCTTTATCTTCTCCGGCACCATCGAGGACAATATCCGCTACGGAAAACTGGATGCCACCCATGAGGAGATCGTGGAGGCCAGCAAGATCGTCTGCGCGGATGAGTTCATCCGGAGGTTTGCGGACGGCTATCAGATGGAAGTGAAGGAGCGGGGCTCCCTCCTCTCCCAGGGCCAGAAGCAGCTGATCTCCTTTGCGAGAACCCTGCTCTCCGATCCCGCGATCCTGGTGCTGGATGAGGCTACCTCCAGCATCGACGTACAGACGGAGAGGGCGCTTCAGCAGGGCCTGAACGCCATGCTTCAGGGAAGGACCTCCTTTATCATCGCCCACCGGCTCTCCACCATCAAGAACTGCGACAAGATCATGTATATCGACCAGGGCGGCATCATGGAGTGCGGCACCCACGAGGAGCTGATGGCAAAGAAAGGGTACTACTATCACCTGTACACGGCGCAGATGGAGGATATCGCATAAGTTTTGATCTGTTGAGGAGGGGTCCACGGATGTGGACTCCTCTTTTTTGTGCCGCCGCCCGGGGCAGGCGCTTTCTGTCACTCTTTAGAAAATCTTAAGGATGCCGGACATTGACCGGCCTCCCAATTCATGGTATGATTCAGGATATGCCAGTAAAGGGTTTTCGGAAAGGGAGGTGCCGGTATGAAAGAGCTGCTGTACAGCATCGTGGGGCTGATCGCAAAGGTCCACAGCCGGCTTTTGCAGCTGAATGACGCCTACGAATATAATTTTACGGATAAAGAGCTTCATTTTCTTGTCATCGGGCTGATGGGAATGGCGTTTATATTTATCGTACATCCCGTGTTCAAGTGGCTGGCGTCGAGGGATCATGTGATGGTGATCTCCTGGATCTATGTCACGACGCTGATCATTGTGCTCACCTTTGCCATTGAGATCGGCCAGAAGGTGACTCACACGGGGAATATGGAATTTGCGGACATTATGTTTGGATTGGCGGGATTCTTTGCCATGTTCCTGATCTTTGCCGTGATCCGGGAGATCGTACATCTGATCCTTCGGTATGTTGTGGGGCGAAGGGGCGAAGACGACGACCCGGAAGAAATTTGACGGCACGCTTCCGGCAGTTTTGCGGCCGGCGGGCAGAGCAGCTGCAGCAGAATGATGAAAAAAGGACTGTTATATGAAGGTTGATGTCAGGAAAGTGGTTTCCACGGAGGAAGAAGGGGCCGAGATCCGGGCAATGGAAATCACGGAGGAAATCCAGGAAGCCATAGGGTTGTTGGAAAACAGGCGAGGCGGAATTCCCTGCGCGGAGGGTTCCGGGACGGTGGTCTGCAGGACGGATGAGATCTATTACATAGAATCCGTGGACAAGCGGACTTATGTCTACACGAAAGAGCACTGTTATGAGACAAAATTCCGCTTGTATGAGCTGGAGGATATGCTGCCGTTTCATTACCTGCGCTGTTCGAAAGCCATGATCGTGAACATTCGGAAGATCCGGTCGGTGAAGGCGGATCTGAACGCCCGGATGACGGCGGAACTGCTGAACGGGGAGCAGATCGTGATCTCCAGGAGCTATGTGAAGGATCTGAAAAGAAAGCTGGGGCTGTGATATGACAAAGGCAAAAATATTGTTTCAACAGACGGTTCTGATATCGGCGGCGATCCTGTTCGGTATCGGGGTCCTGAAATTGACGGAGAAAGCCCTGGGTGGGGACGGCGTGATCGTATGGCCGTGGTATGTTCCGCTCTCCATCGTTCTCACGGGTTTTCTCTGTTCCCTTCCCACGCTGCTGCTTCTGGATCAGGAACGGCCGGGCAGGAGGGAGTTCCTCATTAGACTGGCGCTGCAGTTTCTCAGCACGGGCGGGGTGGTCTCTCTCTGCGGGTATCTCTTTGGCTGGTACGACAGCTGGCGGAGCTATCTGCCCATCGCCGTCATGTATGTTCTGATCTATGGCTTTGTCTGGGCCGCGATGTTCTGGCTGAACAAGAAGGACGAAAAAAAGATCAACGAGGCCCTGAAGGAGATTCAGGACCGGGAGTAACAAGAGTATCGTTTTCGAAAAGGACTGCAAAGATCAGGACTGAAAAGATCCGAATGAGCTTATAAATAAATGGAAAATGTGCAGCTTGGGGGCTTGTAAATGCAAGTCACTCCGGCTGCACTTTTCTTTTTTCTCCTGAAATGCTATTTTCTGCTTACAACCTATCAAACCATTCGGGAGGGAAGAGATGAACGCAGTCACGGTATCGGATCTGACAAAGTATTACGGGGATCATTTGGCTTTGGATCACATTTCGTTTGCAGTCGGGGAGGGAGAACTGTTTGCCTTTCTTGGGGAAAACGGCGCGGGCAAATCCACCGCGATCCATATTCTGAGTACGATTTTGAAAAAGAGCGGCGGTCAGGTAAAGATTTTCGACATGGAACTGGGGAAGCAGGACGACGGGATCCGCGCCGCCCTGGGAATCGTCTTTCAGAAATCTGTGCTGGACGACAAGCTCACGGTAAAGGACAATCTCTACACTAGAGCCGCCTACTACGGCCTGTCAAGAAAACAGGCGGACGATAGGCTGGAACCTTTTATGAAGAGCTTTGAACTGTCGGAAATCTGGAACTGCAGGTATGGAAAGCTGTCCGGCGGACAGAGGCGGCGGGTGGATATCGTGAGGGCGCTGCTCCACGATCCCAGGCTCCTTTTTCTGGATGAGCCCACCACGGGACTGGATCCCAAGTCCCGCAGGCTCGTGTGGGATTACATCCACCGGCTGAGGCGGGAGAAAAAGATGACGATCTTTCTGACGACGCACTATATGGAGGAGACCAGGGACGCCGACCGGGTGGTCATCCTGGACAAGGGGAAGATCATAGCGGAGGGGACTCCCGGGGAACTGAAAAGCCGGTACGCGTCTTCCAGGCTTCTCTGGTACGCCGAAAAGTCCGAGGAGAGGGAAAACCTTTTAAGCCCCTATGAACACACCTATGATTCCGATCATTACACCGTTAAATTTCAGGATGCGATCACGGAATTTCTGTATGAAAACAGGCGGCAGATCACGGACTATGAGATCCTGAAAGGCAGCATGGACGACGTGTTCCTGAATCTGACGGGCAGAGAGCTGGAGAACCAGTAAAGCAAAAAATAGAATAAAAACAGTTAATAACAATATAGCAAAGATTAGCAAAAAAATTAAAAGAACAATAAGACCGCAAAATAATAAAGCGGCAAAACAATCAAATAGTAAGTCAGATAAAATTTTATTGTAAGATCTTGCCGCGTAAAAAGGCGGCGGAAGGAGATTTTTATGAGAAACTTCTGGGGGTTGACAAAAAGAAATCTATTGGTGTTTTTTGAAGATAAGCAGGCCGTGGTCTTCTCGCTTCTGACGTCCATCATCGTGCTTGCGCTGTATCTGCTCTTTTTGAAGGGCACTTTCGTAGATGCGATCAACGAGGTCCTGGACTCCGCGTCGGGCTTAAGAGAGCTCATCAGTCAGGAGGATGTCGGCGCTTATGTAAATCTCCTGCTCTTTGCGGGGATCCTGGGGTCTGCAATGGTCACGGTGCCCTTTCACTGTCTGACCACCCTCGTAAAGGACCGGGAGAAGGGCGTGGACCTGGATATCTGCGCCACGCCGGTTCGCAGATGGCAGACTGCTTTGGCCTATTTTGCGGCTGCGGCTTTCTCCGCGGTGCTGATGACGGGACTGATCCTGACGGCGGGACTTTGCCTCCTGGCCTTCCAGGGCAGACTCTATCTGGAGGCTTCTGCGATCGCGGCGGCCTATGGGGTGGTGGTGCTGGGTTCGATCTCGGCCACCGCGCTCTTTCTGATCGTGGTGCTTTTCTTCAGAACTTCCTCCGCCTGCGGGGCGTTTTTCGGGATCCTCTCCGCGGCGGCGGGCTTTGTGATCGGGGCATATATCCCCATCTCCCAGTTTTCCGAAGGGGTACAGACAGCCTGCAACGTCTTTCCGGCAAGCCACGTTACGATCCTGCTCAGGAATATCCTCCTGGGCGGCGTGCTGGACCGGATGGACCAGGCCGCAGGAGGCCTTGACAATGGGAGATTCACGGCGTCCCTGAAAGAGACCTTTTCCTTTAAGGCACATCTTTTCAGCTGTGATTTAGATGTGACGGAAATGCTGTGCTATGTGCTTGTCTTTGCGCTGGCGTGCATTGTGGTCACGATCTTTCTCTATCCGAAGACCTGCGAGAGAAAATAAGAAAGCAAGGATCGCGTCTTGTTTTTACAGCCGTCTGCTTCAGAAAAATTTCGTGCAAACGAGATTTTGCCTGAAACAGGCGGCTTTTTGCAGTTGGACCAAGCATTCTGACAGAATTCTGTCGCTTCGGGTGACATTTGATCGGATACCGTCATAATATGGTAAAAAGACGGCAGCGACGGGGGTTCCATTCGTTTCGGCAGGGCCGAGGGACGATGCGGCAGAAGCGCCAAGCTGAAAGGGAAGCTGGCAGTGAGAGAAGCGGTTGCCGGGAGCGGCTGTGGGGGGAGAAGATGGATAAAAAACAAAAAAGGGAGACTTTGATCATTCTATTGCTGGGGATCGTGATCTGCCTTCTGCTGATACGGTGGCAGGGCTGCGGCGAAAACAGGGAGAAGAATCCGGCTTTCCAAGAGAATATCGGCGGCGGAGTGGAACTGGCGGTGGATCCCGGCGCAGAGTCAGAGAGCGTATCGCCCGGCAGCGTCCTGGAAAAAGGCGTAGTGATAGCGGGCCGGGGATCCCTGACGTTTCCCGCGGGCAAAAGGGAAGTGCCGGTTGACTTTTACAACCCGGAGGACAACGCGGAAACGTATTATCTCACCTTTGAACTCAGGCTCCTTGTCGGAGAGGAGTACGAGACGCTATATACGTCGGGGCTTGTGGAACCGGGGAAACACCTTTACCGGATCACGCTCTCCCGGGAACTGGAGCCGGGTGACTACGAGGCGGTGATCCACGTTCAGCCGTATCGAATGGATGAAGAGAGGAAGCCTACCAATAACGCGGATATGAGAATCCGATTGTATGTCGTTTCGGAGGAATGAAAAGGACTGTAGGGCTTTTGTGAAGGGAGGAACAGAGATGAAAAAGTTATCCATGTGTTTGTGGGCATTAGCGCTGACGCTGGCGCTTGGCGTTTCGGTGGTTTCACTTGCGGAAGGAGAGATCATAACCCAGGATTCTTCGCAGAACAGCGGGAACATCACCGTTGGTTATAGCGTCGGGGTAAACTATACGCTGACGATTCCCGCCAGCGTGACGTTTTCGGATTCTGAAAAGGAAATCCAGAGATCTCTGCAGGTAAGCGACGTCATACTAAACGAAGGGAGCAGCATTGTCGTAAATCTCTCCAGCCTCAACAATTTTAAGATGACGTACCGGGGCGGGGAAATCGGATACTCTCTTCTGGTCAACGCCACTGCCGCGCCTGCGGCAAACGATTTTACCATACTGACCGTCAAGGCCGGAGAGCCCAGCGGCTGGGTGCTTCTGGATTTTTTGACGAATCTGGATAAGAACAACGTGGTCTATACGGGAAACTACACCGATACGCTCACTTTTACCGTGTCGGTCAAATGAGTATATCAGAAAAACGGCCGGAGGGAATTCCGGCTGTTTTTTGTTGTTGCATATTGCGGCCGTTTATCTTAAAATAAGCTACATAGGAGAGGGTGACCGGGGAAGCCTTAGAACACGGACGACAGGCTGCTGTTCGGACGGTCATTCTGCCGGAGGAGGAAGGAGATATGAGCAAAGTTGAGATCGGTATCGTCGCCGTCATAGTATTTGTGGTCACCGGAGTCTTGGCCTATGTGATCGAGTCTGTTGTTTACCGGCGCAGGGGGACCATCGGACGATATGAAAGCCTGTTGGAATTTTACAAAAAGATCGATCAGAAGCAGGGGAATATTGCCGCGGCGGTGTGGGCGCTGATCTGGATCGCGCTTATGATCCTGGCGGCGGTGATCATCTATCTGCTTGGATAAAAAGGATTGTGCGGCGGAGGATTTTGCGTTAAAATCTAGGGGAAAAATACATAATCTGAGAAGAAAAGGCCGCCTGGGGGCGGCGGAAAAGAGGAGAATATGAAAGAATTAAACGGAAGCATCTGGCACAGCATCAGTACGCAGCGGGTGACGCCCACGGATTTTATCTGCGTGATCGAGATCTCCAAGGGCAGCAAGAACAAGTACGAGATGGACAAGGAGACGGGACTGTTGATCCTGGACCGCATTTTACATACCTCCACCCACTACCCCGCAAACTATGGCTTTATTCCCCGGACTTACGGGGACGACGGGGATCCGCTGGACGTGCTGCTCCTGTGCTCGGAACCGGTGCAGCCCATGACCCTGGTGAGGGCATATCCCATCGGCGTGATCTCCATGCTGGACAACGGCAAGAACGACGAGAAGATCATAGCGGTGCCTTTTAACGATCCCAATTATAACGTCTATAAGGACATCTCCGAGCTGCCGCCCCACGTGGTGGAAGAGATGGAGCATTTCTTTACTGTATATAAGAGCCTGGAGAACAAGACCACGGCGGTGAAAGAGAAGGGCAACCGGGAGGAGGCCATTGAGGTCATCAAGAACTGCCTGGACAATTACATCAATACCTTTATCAAGAGCTGGTAAGGGCAGAGTTGTCCCGGGGATGCCTGTTTTGAGGCAGCAGCGTCAAAGAAGGGTGTTTCGGGCGTCAAAGAAAAGGGCGTTTTTGGGGAATTGAAAAGAGGCGCTTCTTGTGATATAGTAATAGAGAGAATAAGCCGTTTCCGGCCCTGGGGTCTGGAAACGGCGGGAAACGGGAGATGGATGGGATGGAGCAGTATAAGAAAGAGTTCATCGAGTTCATGGTGGACTGCCAGGTACTCAAATTTGGCGATTTTACATTGAAGAGCGGAAGAAAGTCCCCCTTCTTTATGAATGCGGGCGGTTATGTGACCGGCTCCCAGCTGCGGAAACTGGGGGAGTTCTATGCGAGGGCGATCCACGATAAGTATGGGGACGACTTCGACGTGCTGTTCGGACCGGCCTACAAGGGGATCCCGATCAGCGTGGTGACGGCGGTGGCGTTCAGCAGCCTGTACGGAAAGGAGATCCGTTACTGTTCCGACCGCAAGGAGGAGAAGGACCACGGCGCGGACAAGGGGGGATTTTTGGGAAGCAAACTGAAGGATGGTGACAGGGTCGTGATGATAGAGGACGTCACCACTGCCGGTACCTCCATGGAGGAGACGGTTCCAAAGGTGAAGGGGGCGGCGGACGTGAAGATCGTCGGCCTTATGGTTTCCCTAAACCGCATGGAGGTCGGCCTGGGCGGCGAGAAGAGCGCCCTGGAGGAGATCCGGGAGAAATACGGTTTTGAGACAAACGCCATCGTGAATATGGACGAGGTGACGGAATACCTGTATAATAAGCCTTACAAGGGAGTAGTATATATAGACGACGCGGTGAAGAACGCCCTGGACGCGTACTACGCCCAGTATGGATGCAGAAAAGCGTGAGACTTTGCGGCCGGGAAGCGGTTGCTTGGACCGGCTGATGGATGTGAAGGAAAAGCGGGAGGAATGATTGATGGAAGAAAAGGTTTATAAGACCATGGGCGGAGCGGGGGCTCTGAACATTGTGATCGGGGTTGTGGCCCTGGTGGTAGGCGTGGCGGCGGGAACGCTGCTGATCATCAGCGGTTCCAAGCTGATCGCCCACAGATCAAAGCTTATGTTCTGACAAAAAAGATGACGCAGGGCATTTCCGGATATAAGGAAGGGGATGCCCTGCAAAGCTGTTTTGGGCCGGAAAGGGTGGAAAATTGAGAAGAAATTACAAATTCACAAACAAAAAACATCCCCGGAAGGCGATCATCTCCACGATACTGGGAACGGTGAGCTTTATGTCCATGGCGGCGGTAATCTATCTCTCCTTTCTGGCGAACGGGGGGACGAGGCCGGGTTACGGTCTCACCGGCCTTCTTGCGGTGTGCTTTTCCCTGACAGGGACGATCTTCGGACTGTTCTCTCTTCGGGAGAAGGACGCCTTTCATGTGTTTTGCTGGATCGGGACGATTCTGAATCTGCTGGTCCTGGTGGGAACGGGGTATCTGTTTTCGCTGGGCGCCGGCTGACGGGGAGCGGGAACTTTGTCTGGGAAAGAATATGCCGCGTTTCAGGCGGCGGAACGGAGAAGGATCGGAATGGAAATGGAACAGGAACAGGATATCCTGGGAGAGCGTCTGGAGCTGGCGGTGGGCCGGATCGGAGAGATCGCGGCGGGAACCGGGCTCCCGGGTGGTTTTGACCTATATTTTCAAAAAATGGCGGAGTTTCTGGTATTGGCGGAGGAAAACCGCAGATTTATAGAAGCGGGCGGACTGCGGACGGCGTCCCTGGAAGAACTGGCGGAGCGCAATCACGCCCTGTACCGGGATATCCTGCCGGAAAATTACGGGACGAGCTTCGGAAACCCGGAGTACGCCGTGAAAATGCTGGGGGAGGATATGGGGAGATGCCTGTCCTTTCTGCACCGGGAGCTTTTGAGCACGGCCGCCTTCTGTTATGGGGGAAAGCAAGAGGAAGTTGTGATCCGGATGGAGTTGTTTCTGGAAATATACGCGGCTTTCGAGGGAGAACAGGCAGAGAGCGGAACCCTTCCCGCTGCGGAGAGCATCCGGCAGATTCTCTATTGGTTTGTCAGCGACTATGCGGATATGGCGGCTCTGGAGACGGTGGGGCAGATGACCTGTCCGGGAAGAGGGCGTTCCTGCGGGATCCTGCAGGAAGCGGATCTTGAGGATCTGCGGTATCTTTACGCCTACGGGGAATACGTCGGGGAGAATGAGCTGGAGACGGCCGCTTTCTTAAACAGTCTGCCGGAGGAGACCATAGATACCATGGCGGACACCTACACGGAAGGCTATCGGATCGGCTTTGAGGTGACGGGAAAAGACCTGAGCAAAAAGAAGACCGTTGAGCTGATCTACCCCATCGGATTCGAGCGCATGATGAGGAAGGCGGCGGGAAATTTCCAGAAAATGGGGCTGGATGTGGTGAGCCGGGACCCTTCTGTCAGTATCCTTTATGGGGCCGGAAGCTACGCGTCGTCCTCTCCCAACAGGCAGTACGGCTTCGACCATAAGGACGACGTCGCCCTGTTCTTTGACAAGGCCCTGGCGGGACGGCGCATAGAAGTGTTCCAGACCGCTTTGGAGACATACCGAAAGGAGGCCCTGGGCTACGCGGGCCCGGCGGTGGTGGAGAGCTTCGGGGAGAAAGATTTTGAACCGGTGAACAAGCCCCAGGCGGTGCGCATGACGGAGGAACAGAACGAGCGGTGGGTGGAGTACCGTATGCAGAGGCGCCAGGTTCAGGAGAGGTACATTCTGGAGGAAGAGAGAAGTTTTACGATCATCGCCTTTCCTGTCCCGGAAATCCGGGAGGCCCTTCCAGATCCCTCCAAAGAGACTTACGCCGCGTTCTTTCGCGATATCATCCGGATCAACACCCTGGATTACCGGCTGTACCGGGATATCCAGGCGAAGATCATCGAGGCGCTGAACCGGGCGGATCACTGCGAGATCCGGGGCATGAACGGGAACCGCACGGATCTGAGGGTCAATCTGTATAAGAGGAAGGACCCGGAGCGGGAGACGATCTTTGAAAACTGCGTGGCGGACGTGAATATCCCGGTGGGAGAAGTGTTCACTTCGCCGGTATTGCAGGGGACCAGGGGCAGACTCCATGTGAGCCGGGTGTTCCTGGACGGCCTGGAGTACAAGGATCTGGAGATTCTCTTTGAGGACGGCCGTATCGCGGATTACACCTGTGCCAATTTTAATACGGAAAAAGAAAATCGGGATTTTGTGCGGGAAAACGTGCTCTTTCGGCATAAGACCCTTCCCATGGGAGAGTTTGCCATCGGGACCAATACCAGCGCCTATGTGACCGCGAGAAAGTACGGCGTGCAGGGGAAACTCCCCATCCTGATCGCGGAGAAGACGGGGCCGCACTTTGCGGTGGGCGATACCTGTTACAGCCATACCGAGGAGACGCGGGTCTATAACCCGGACGGCAGGGAGATCGTGGCGAAAGACAACGAGATCTCGCTTCTTAGGAAGACCGATCCCTCCAAGGCATACTTTAACTGCCACACGGACGTCACCATCCCTTACGACGAACTGGGAGAACTGACGGCCGTCACCGCGGAGGGAGAGAGGACGCCCATCATTCGAAACGGCAGGTTTGTCCTGGAAGGAACCCAGGAGCTGAACCGCCCGCTGGACGAGCAGGAGAAATAAGCCGGGGGCATTTTTTCAGGGGCGGCAATAGGCGTTCGAGAAGTTGCGGGACGGTTGAAGGGCGCTATGGCAGGAAAGGCGGGACAAATCCCGGAAAGCCCGTCGGAGCGGATTGACATATGACGCGGGCTTAAATTGTTACGAATGTAACAAAGATTTAAGAAAATAGAACTTGCATACAGTCGGCATTTCTAGTAAACTAGTAACTAGATGTTGTGGATAGAATGTGACGGAGATGGCTTATATAGCATAATTTCACCCGGAACCGGGTATTCGGCGCTGCGGTGGGAAAAAGGAGAGGACGGGAGATATGGCGGAGAATAATAAGGCGAAAGTAGGCATTGTGATGGGAAGCGATTCCGATATGCCGGTCATGGCGAAGGCGGCGGATATTCTGGAGGAGCTTGGCGTTCCCTATGAGATGACCATCATCAGCGCTCACAGGGAGCCGGACGTGTTTTTTGAATATGCGAAGAGCGCGGAGGAAAAGGGCTTTAAGGTGATCATCGCCGGCGCGGGGATGGCGGCCCATCTTCCCGGCATGTGCGCGGCGATCTTTCCCATGCCGGTGATCGGGATCCCCATGCACACCACGTCCCTTGGAGGCAGGGATTCCCTGTACTCCATCGTGCAGATGCCTTCCGGCATACCGGTGGCCACCGTCGCCATAAACGGCGGCGCAAACGCGGGACTTCTTGCGGCGAAGATCCTTGCCACTTCCGATGAAGAACTTTTGGGGAGATTAAAGGCATACAGCCGGAAGCTGAAGGAGCAGGTGGAGGCGAAGGACGCCCGGCTCCAGGAAGTGGGCTATAAAAAGTATATGGAAAAGTAAGGGGCGCGGAGCGCTGAGATAAGAAACCTGGGATCAAGAAACTTGGGACCAAGAACCCCGGAAAAAGATTTGAAGATGCAAGAAACAAAAAACAGTAAAAAAGCATGGAACGAGGAGAAAAAGATGGATTACAAGAAGGCGGGCGTGGATATCGAGGCCGGTTACAAGTCGGTGGAGCTGATGAAGAAGTACGTAAAGGAGACCATGCGCCCTGAGGTGCTGGGAGGGATCGGCGGCTTCTCCGGAGCCTTCTCCATGGAGGCGGTAAAAGGGATGGAGGAACCCGTCCTCTTGTCCGGAACGGACGGATGCGGGACAAAGGTGAAGCTGGCTTTCCTGATGGACAAGCACGACACCATCGGCATCGACGCGGTGGCGATGTGCGTGAACGACGTGGCCTGCGCCGGCGGGGAACCTTTGTTTTTCCTGGACTACATAGCCTGCGGGAAAAATTATCCGGAAAAGATCGCCATGATCGTAAAAGGCGTGGCGGAGGGCTGTAAGCAGTCCGGCTGCGCCCTGGTCGGCGGAGAGACCGCCGAGCATCCCGGCCTGATGCCGGAGGACGAGTACGATCTGGCGGGGTTTGCCGTAGGGATCGTAGACAAGAAGGATCTGATCACCGGAGAAAAGATCAAGGCGGGGGATACCCTGATAGGGATCGCTTCCTCCGGGGTACATTCCAATGGATTTTCCCTGGTGCGGAAAGTGTTCGAAATGTCGCAGGAGAGCCTGAACACTTACTATGACGAGCTGGGTAAGACCCTGGGAGAGACGCTGCTCACTCCCACGATCATCTATGTAAAAGCGCTGAAGGCCGTCAAGGAGGCGGGCGTGACGATCAAGGGCTGCAGCCACATCACCGGCGGCGGTTTTTATGAGAATATCCCCAGGATGCTCCCGGACGGCATCCGCGCCGTGGTAAAGAAGGACAGCTACGAGGTTCCCGCGATCTTCCGGCTCCTTCAGAAGAAGGGTGGCATCGAGGAACACATGATGTACAATACCTTCAATATGGGACTCGGCATGGTGCTGGCTGTGGATCCCGGCGACGCGGAAAAGGTCTGCGAGGCGATCCGCAGCGCGGGAGAGACCCCTTATGTGGTGGGGACCTGTGAAACCGGTGAAAAGGGAGTGGAGTTATGCTGAAGACAGTAGTCTGCGTCTCCGGGGGCGGCACGAATCTGCAGGCCATCCTGGACGCCATCGACAGCGGAAAGATCACCAATACGGAGATCCTTGCCGTGATCAGCAACAATGCCGGGGCAAAAGCCCTGGAGAGGGCAGAGAGGCACGGGATCCCGGGCATCTGTATGTCGCCTAAAAGCTTTGCGGACCGGGAGGCGTTCAACGAGGCGTTCACCGCGAAGATGGAGGAGCTGTCGCCGGATCTGGTGGTGCTGGCGGGCTTTTTGGTGCGGATCCCGGAGCAGATGGTATCGAAATTTTCCGGAAGGATCATCAATATTCATCCCTCGCTGATCCCCTCCTTCTGCGGCGTGGGGTACTATGGCCTGAAGGTCCATGAGAAGGCCCTGGAGAGGGGCGTCAAGGTGACGGGAGCCACCGTGCATTTCGTGAATGAAGGCATGGACGAGGGTCCCATCATCGCCCAGAAAGCGGTGGCCGTGGAGCAGGGCGACACGCCGGAGATCCTGCAGAGAAGGGTGATGGAGCAGGCGGAGTGGATCCTGCTTCCCCAGGCGATCGACGATATCGCAAATGGTCGTCTGGAGATCGTGGACGGGCATGTGAGAAGGGTATAAATTTTAAGAAAAGAGGTACGGGTATGAAAGTATTGATCGTTGGCGGAGGCGGCCGTGAGCACGCCATCGCGGTCAGCATGAAGAAGAGCAGCCGCGTGGAGAAGCTGTATTGTGTCCCCGGCAACGCGGGAATCGCGCAGATCGCGGAATGCGAGCCTTCCATAGGCGTGATGGAATTTGACAAGATCGTTTCCTACGCGAAGGAAAAGGCGGTCGACCTGGTTTTTGTAGCGCCGGACGATCCCCTGGTAGGGGGGCTTGTGGACGTTTTGGAGGCGGAGGGCATCCGCGCTTTCGGCCCCAACAAGGCGGCGGCGATCCTGGAGGGGAGCAAGGCGTTCTCCAAGGATCTGATGAAGAAATACAACATTCCGACGGCCTCTTACGAGACCTTTGACGATCCCCAGAAGGCGCTTGCCTATCTGGAGACGGCGGAGATGCCCATTGTCCTGAAGGCGGACGGGCTTGCTCTTGGAAAAGGCGTTCTGATCTGCAACACCCTGGAGGAGGCGAAGGCCGGGGTAAAAGAGATCATGCTGGACAAGCATTTTGGAAGCGCCGGGAACCGGATGGTCATCGAGGAATTTATGACCGGAAGAGAGGTATCCGTGCTGTCCTTTGTGGACGGGAAGACGATCCGCATCATGTCCTCCGCCCAGGATCACAAGAGGGCGAAAGACGGGGATCAGGGACTCAACACCGGCGGCATGGGCAATTTCTCGCCCAGTCCCTTCTATACGAAGGAGGTCGACCAGTTCTGCCGGGATCACATCTACCAGGCCACGGTGGACGCCATGGCGGCGGAGGGCAGACCGTTTAAGGGAGTGATCTTCTTCGGACTGATGCTGACGCCCAAGGGCCCCAGAGTGCTGGAGTTCAACGCCCGGTTTGGCGATCCCGAGGCCCAGGTGGTTCTCTGCCGGATGAAGAATGATATCATGGACGTGGTGGACGCCTGCATCGACGGGACGCTGGACCAGGTGGAGCTGGAATTTGAGGATCGGGCGGCGGTCTGCGTGGTGCTGGCCTCCGACGGTTATCCGGTATCTTACAAAAAGGGATTTGAGATCAAAGGCCTGGAAAACTTTGAAGGAAAAGAAGATTACTATTGTTTTCATGCCGGAAGCAAATTTGACGAACAGGGAAGGATCGTCACTAATGGGGGAAGGGTTCTCGGTATCACCGCCAAGGGAGATACCCTGAAGGAGGCCCGGGCAAAGGCTTATGAGGCGACCGAATGGGTCACGTTCGAAAATAAGTATATGCGCACGGATATCGGCAAGGCGATTGACGAGGCGTAGAGGAGAGAGCATGGCGATCGTCCGTCAAGTCGTCGGCTGCCGATGAGCAGAGACAGGCACAAAGGGCCGCAGGCCCCGTGGATCGGATGGAACCGTTTCGGAATACGAGATCAGATAAGAGAGGAAGGCGGAGGAAGATGAAGGAAAAGGTACAATGGAAGAAAGTCTGGCGCGGAGGCATATCGCTGTTTGCTCTGGCGTTTGCCCTGTGGCTCTTTGCGGAGGGATTTGCCAATGTAAGCCAGGCGGCCAGCGCGGCGAAGGTTACCGCGAGGGCGGCGAATATCCGGGCGGAGGCCAGCGCGTCCAGCACGGCGGTTGGAAGCGTAAAACAGGACGATAAAATTGAGATACTTGGCCAGACTGTGGGAGGGGATGGCAAGGTGTGGTACCAGGTTTACGTCAACAGTACCAGCACGGGATATATCCGCTCGGATCTTGTCGAGATTACAGATGGTTCCACTCCTCCTTCTTTAGACGGCGGAAACAGTACAACTGCGACACCGACGCCTTCTACAGGAAACACCGCGTCTAACGTGGAGGCGGAACAGGTGACGCCGGTGGGCGGAAAGGTTTCCGGGAGCAATACGGTGAGGGTCCGCACCAGTCCGTCTACTGCGAACAACAACAATGTCCTGACGTCGGTCAACAGCGGGACCGAGGTAACTGTAGTTGCCAGAGCCACCGGCGCCGATAATATGGTCTGGTACCAGATCAAGTTCACTATAGACAATCAGGAGGCCATCGGCTATATCCGCAGCGATTACGTAACGCTTTCCGGCGAGCTGACACCGCTCTCCGAAGTCCAGGTAACTCCCCCCGAGGAGTCGCCGGAGCCCACCGAGCCTCCGAAACAGGAGGAACCGGAACAGAAAAAACGTTATGAAACCAAGTTTATGAAGGATAAATGGTACATCCTGGACTATGAAGTCGGCCAGCAGTATGAGATCGACGCCCTGTTTGCAGCAGCTGATCAATACAAGGAGCTCTATGAAAAAGAACAGGGGAAAGCCGGGTCTGGGGTCTGGATTGTCATTCTGGCGATTCTTGCAGTCATTTTCCTGGGAGGCGACGTGTATCTCCTCTATCGTTTGAAGGAATACAAGGAGTCGGCGTTCATCGCCTCCATTGAGCGCAATACTTTGAGCGGGAGGTCGCGCACGTCGGAGAGGCCCCGAGACGGAGGTCAGAGAACTTCCGGCAGCAAACCGGTGATCCGGGAAGGCGCAGGCGGTCAGAGATCAGGAACCCAGCGTCCTCAGGGCCAGAAACCTGTGGAAGGCCAGAACGGTCAGAGAACGGTAAATCCTCAGGGCCAGCGACCTGCGGGAACCCAGGGAGCGCAGCGGCCGATAAACGGCCAGGGCCAGCGACCCGCGGGAACCCAGGGAGCGCAGCGGCCGATAAGCGGCCAGGGCCAGCGACCTGCGGGAACCCAGGGAGCGCAGCAGCCGGTCAGCGGCCAGGGCCAGCGACCTGCGGGAACTCAGGGAGCGCAGCGGCCGATAAGCGGCCAGGGCCAGAGACCTGCAGGAAACGAAGGAACGCAGCGGCCGGCAAGCAGTCAGGGCCAGCGACCTGTGGTAAATCAGGGAGTGCAGCGGCCTGAGAGTTCCCAGGGCCAGCGGCCAGGGCCAGCGCCGGAACAGAGGGCGGCAAGGCCGCAGAATCCTGCACCCGCCGGAAACCGTGGAAAAAGCGTAAATTTCATGAAAGATGAAGACGACGTGGACTTTGAAGTTCTGAATTGGGACAGCGATGAAGAGTGACGGCGGATCAGGCAGCGGCAAACTTAAATAATTATAAACTTTTAGGAGGGCAGGTTGACACTGCCCTCCTACTGTTATATGATGGATATAACAAGGGTATACTGGTTAGGAGAGGAGGGATTTCATGCAATTTGAGATTGACTTTAACAGCGATGAAGCCTTGTACCTTCAGCTTCGGAACCAGATCATCCTGGGCATTGCCATGGACCGGTTTCACGAGGGAGAATCCCTGCCCAGCGTCCGCAGTATGGCGGATATGATCGGGATCAATATGCATACTGTAAATAAGGCGTACACGGCGCTGAAACAGGAGGGATACGTGAAAGTGGACCGGAGGAAGGGCGCGGTGATCGCGGTGGATGCGGACCGGGCGGGCACCATGGACGAGATCCGGCGGGAGCTGCAGACGGTGGTCGCAAAGAGCAGCTGCAGGAATATCAGCCGGGAAGAAATCCACCTTATGGTGGACGAATTATTTGAGTGGATGGAGAGGTAGAGAACGATATGCAGTCACAGTCATTTACAGATAAGGCAAAAGAAGCGCTGGCCCTGGCCGCTGCCTGCGCCAGGGGCCTGAAGCAGGGCTATATCGGAACGGAACACATTCTGGCCGGTCTGATAAAAGAGGGTACCGGCGTCGCGGCAAAGGTGCTTGGCGAGAACGGCGTGGAACTGGAAAAGCTTCTGGATATGATACGGGATCTCATCGCGTTTGAGCATGGGGCGCCTGTGAAGGAGCGGGAGGGATATTCTCCCAGGGCCCAGAAAATACTGGAGGAGGCCCATGTCCAGGCGAGAAGGTTCGGGCAGCGGGAAACCGGGACGGAGCACATCCTGCTGGCGATCATCAAGGAGGGCGAGAACGTCGCTAACCGCCTGCTGAACGCCATGAACGTCAATACGCAGAAGGTCTACGCGGAGGTTCTGCAGGCCATCGGACAGGACGGAAATCTCTATAAGGAGGACCTTGGAAGGAGGAACCAGGGCAGGGGAAAGCCCACCACCCTGGATCAGTACAGCCGTGACCTGACCGCCCTGGCCAGGGAGGGAAAGCTGGACCCCGTGATCGGCAGGGACGACGAGATCCGAAGGGTGATCCAGATCCTCAGCCGCCGGACGAAGAACAATCCCTGTCTGATCGGCGAGCCCGGCGTCGGGAAGACGGCGGTGGTAGAGGGGCTGGCTCTTAGGATCGTGTCCGGCGACGTGCCTTTTACCGTGCAGAACAAGCGGGTCTGCACCCTGGATCTCTCCGGTATGGTGGCGGGAAGCAAATACCGCGGAGAATTCGAGGAGAGGATTAAGCGGGTGATCAAGGAAGTGACTGATGATGGCAATATCATTCTCTTCCTGGATGAGATTCACACGCTGATCGGAGCCGGCGGCGCCGAGGGTGCCATAGACGCTTCCAACATTTTGAAACCCTCCCTGGCGAGAGGGGAGCTCCAGATGATCGGCGCGACCACTATCGCGGAGTACCGCAAATATGTGGAGAAGGACGCCGCCCTGGAGAGGCGGTTCCAGCCTGTCAACGTGGAGGAACCCACCCAGCAGGAGGCCATACGGATCCTGGAGGGCATCAAGGGAAAGTATGAGGAGCACCACAGAGTCACGATCTCCAGCGAGGCCGTGGAGGCGGCGGTGAGATTGTCAGACCGCTATATCAACGACCGCAACCTTCCGGACAAGGCCATCGACCTGATCGACGAGGCGGCGGCCAATGCCCGTCTGCAGTCCATGGAAGTACCCAAGAAACAGAAGGAGATCCAGGAGCAGATCCGGCAGATCGACCATCAGATAGAGAGCGCCATCCGCATGGAGGCTTTTGCCCAGGCGGCGGAGCTGAAGAAAGAACAGGATAAGCTGCTGAAAAAGAGCAGCCGGATGGAGTTAAAGCGGGAGGAGCAGGAACAGGATATGTCCTATGTCATCGGGGAGAACGATATCGCCCGGGTGGTGGCTATGTGGACCAAGATCCCTGTGACCAAGCTGGCGGAGAAGGAGAGCGAGAGGCTTTTGAAACTGGAGAGCATCCTGCACAAGAGGGTGATCGGCCAGGAGGAGGCGGTGACCGCCGTGGCAAAGGCCATGCGCCGCGGGCGCGTAGGGCTCAAGGATCCCAACCGGCCCATCGGATCCTTTCTGTTCTTAGGACCTACCGGCGTGGGCAAAACGGAGCTCTCCAAGGCCTTGGCGGAGGCCATGTTCGGCTCGGAGGACGCCATGATCCGCGTGGACATGTCCGAGTATATGGAGGGGCACTCCGTTTCCAAGATGATCGGATCCCCGCCCGGATATGTGGGCTTTGACGAGGGAGGGCAGCTCTCGGAGAAGGTCCGCAGGAACCCTTATTCCGTGGTCCTGTTTGACGAGATCGAGAAGGCCCACCCGGATGTCTTTAACATTCTGCTCCAAGTATTGGACGACGGCCATATCACCGATTCCAAGGGCAGAAAGGTGAGCTTCAAGAATACGATCCTGATCATGACCTCCAACGCGGGGGCCCAGAGGATCGTGGATCCGAAGAACCTGGGTTTTGCGGCGGAAAAGAGCGAGAAGAAGGATTACGAGAGAATGAAGTCCGGCGTGATGGAGGAAGTGAAAAAGAGCTTCAAGCCGGAGTTCATCAACCGAATTGACGATATCATCGTATTCCATCAGCTGAACGATGACAACATGAAGGAGATCGTAAATCTCCTGGCCCGGGGGCTTGCGGCGAGATGCGAGAGCCAGATGAACATTCACCTGACGCTGACTCCTGCGCTGAAGGAGCATCTGATCCGGAAATACGCGGACAACAAGATGGGTGCAAGGCCCTTAAAGAGGGCGATCCAGTCCGTGGTGGAGGATTCCCTGGCGGAGGAGATCCTGGCGAAGAAGGTGCAGCCCGGAGACACCGTGAGCGCCGGATTTAAGGGCGATAAAGTGGTCTTTCATGTAAAACAGTAGACAGATCAAAAAAGCGCGGGCCAGCGCGATGAAAGTTGTGAGAATAACAGTAGGAGGACAAAGGAAATGGCAGCAGTAAAGGAACTCATTCGCAGCGAGGAGAACGGAGGGATCAGCTTCGGGAATCACAAACTGGAGACAAAGGCAAAGCTGGAGGACTATAAGCACGGCGGCGATCTTCTGAAGGTAAAGACCTACAAGGAGATCACGAAGCTGGAGAAAAACGGCGGTTTCCTGTATGAGTCCGTTCCCGGCACCAGCGTCTCCGATTTCCAGGAGAGTGAGACGGAGGTAAGCTTTACGGTGGAGGCGGACGAGGACGCGCAGATTACGGTGGGTCTGATGGATGATACCGATTATGAAGTGTTTGTGGGCGGAGAGAGCATCGGTGTCATGAATACCGGTCTCGGCGGAAAGCTGTCCCTGAGCGTGGAGCTCGCCGTAGCGGACGAAGTGCCGGTAAGGATCGTCAGAAAATAACTCCGGACGACATAAAGCGCAGGTTCCGCCTTGACGGAAGATGATGCCTTCCGGATGGGCGGAGCCGTTTCCGCGCATTAACTGGCGGGAACAGCAACAGAATTTGATAGGGATAACAGAATGGCAAAAAGTAAGATGACCAGCGTATTCTTCTGCCAGAGCTGCGGGTACGAGTCCTCGAAATGGATGGGCCAGTGCCCCGGCTGTAAGGCGTGGAATACCATGGTGGAAGAGATGGTTGACCGCTCTGAGCTGAAAAACTCGGGCGGTCATTTCAAAAAACAGACCGGAGCGGAGCCCTGCGTTCTCTCGGAGGTGACCATACGGGAGCAGGATAAGATATTGACCGGGATCGGGGAGCTGGACCGGGTCCTGGGCGGCGGCATCGTGCAGGGATCCCTGACTTTAGTGGGAGGGGATCCTGGGATCGGAAAATCCACCCTTCTTCTGCAGGTGTGCAGACAGGTGTCTGAGGCGGGTCACAGGGTCCTCTATATCTCCGGGGAGGAATCTCAGGTCCAGATCAAGATGAGGGCGGACCGGATCGGAAGCTTTGGCTCTAACATGCTGCTCCTCTGCGAGACTTCCCTGGACACCATAGTGGAGACCATACGGCAGATCAAGCCGGAGATCGTGGTGATCGACTCCATACAGACCATGTACAGCGACAGCGTCAGTTCCGCGCCGGGGAGCGTATCCCAGGTCAGAGAGGCCACCGCAACGCTGCTGCAGCTGGCAAAGGGCCTGCTTGTCTCAGTGTTTATCGTGGGCCATGTGACCAAAGAGGGGACCGTGGCCGGTCCCAGGGTCCTGGAACACATGGTGGATACAGTGCTCTATTTTGAGGGCGACAGACACGCGTCATACCGGATCCTGCGGAGCGTGAAGAACCGCTTCGGCTCCACCAATGAGATCGGCGTCTTTGAGATGCGGGAGCAGGGCCTTATGGAGGTCAAAAATCCTTCTGAATATATGTTGTCCGGAAGGCCGGAAAACGCCAGCGGATCTGTTGTGACCTGTTCCCTGGAGGGGACAAGGCCCCTTCTGATCGAGATCCAGGCCCTGGTGTGCCACAGCAATTTCGGCATCCCCAGGCGGCAGACCACCGGCACGGACTTCAACCGCGTCAACCTTCTGATGGCGGTTTTGGAGAAACGCTCCGGCGTCCAGCTTTCGGGGTGCGACGCCTATGTCAATATCACGGGCGGACTGAAGGTGATGGAACCGGCTATCGATCTGGCAATCCTGCTGGCCATCGTATCCAGCTTCCGGAACAGGGCCCTGCCGGACAAGCTGATCGCCTTTGGAGAGGTCGGGCTTTCCGGGGAGGTGCGCGCGGTGAGCCAGGCTGGAAAAAGAGTGGCGGAGGCGGAAAAGCTGGGCTTTGAACTCTGTATCCTGCCGAAGGGGAATCTGGCGGACTGCCGCCCGGACAGGGATGGCCAGGGAAAGATGAAAGTGATCGGCGTCGGCACGGTGCAGGACGCCCTGGATTATTTTGCGGACTGAGGAAGCTCCTGCCTTTGCGCAGGACCAGGCGCATAAAAACAGCCCGAAACGGCTTGTGAGAAAGCCTTCCGGGCTGTTTCAGCAGGGGAAGAGAGGATCGAACTCCCGTTAACGGTTTTGGAGACCGCCGCACTACCGCTGTACTATTCCCCTATTTTGCTGCCAACGAACAGATTATAGCACGGTATTTTGGCTTTGGCAAGTATTTTTTTGACTTTTGTGTTAGAGATCCCCAAAAAAGGATGATAAAAAGTATGAGAAAAATACTATTGGTTGAAGATGATCCGGATATTGTTTCATCTCTCACTGTATTTATGAAAAATGAAGGTTACCTGATTGATAGTGCAGATGGTCAGCGAACTGCTTTAGAAAAGATTGCTCAGGGGCAGTATGACATTGTACTTCTGGATATTTCTTTGAATGACGGAAATGGATTCAGCACTTGTTCGGCGATTAAAAGTCAAAAAGATATTCCGATTATTTTCTTAACTGCCAATGATGATGAATTTAGTGTTGTCAGCGGGTTGGAATTGGGAGCTGATGATTATATTTGCAAGCCGTTCCGTCCGAGGGAATTATTGGCAAGAATCGGTACTGTTCTGCGCAGAGCGAATGGAAAGAACGAATCTATTGTCTGTAAAGATATTACGATTGATGTCCAAAAAGCGATTGTTCGCAAAGGAAATACAGAGATATTCCTTTCGGCACTGGAATACCGTCTGCTATTGGTGTTTTTACAGAATCCGGGGATCGTATTTTCAAGGAAGAAACTTCTCGAAATGATTTGGGATGCCACAGGTGAATTTATCAATGATAATACCTTAACTGTCTATATCAAAAGACTGCGTGATAAAATAGAAACGAATCCGCAGGAGCCGGAGATTCTTTTAACGGTTCGTGGACTTGGATATAAGGCGGGTGAATAGTATGGATTATCTGCGAAATAAGGAAGTTCGATCACAAATAGAACTGTGTGGCGTCGTTACGATTATAAGCAGTATTTTAGGCTTTTTCTTTTGCAAAGCATTTTGCTGGATTCCTTTTTTAACCGGCTGCATTATCAGCTGTATTTCATTGGTTTTCACCTATCGACGCTATGAGAAAATTTCTTCTTTAAGTCAAGACATTGACAGACTATTGCATGGTGAAGAAAGTATTCGTTTTGATGATTATGGTGAGGGTGAGTTAGCTGTTTTGGGGAATGAGATTTCAAAGATGACACTACGACTTTTAGAACAGTCAGAGCAGCTGCGAAAAGATAAAAATTATTTGGCAGATTCTTTAGCAGATATTTCTCATCAATTAAAGACACCATTAACTTCCCTTGAAATATTGAATGCTGCTCTTTCACAAGAAAGCATGGAAGAGGAACAACGCTCCGTCCTGTTACAAGAACAGCTTAGTTTGTTGTCACGCATGGAATGGCTGATTGCCGTCTTATTGAAATTGTCACGATTAGATGCCGGGACAATAGAGTTTGAGAATAAACCTTTCTATATGAAAGAATTAGTTCAACAGGCAACAGCAATTTTTGATGTCACGCTGGATATCAAAAATATTACAATGCATATTTCTGATCTGTCAGAAATTCAATTATGTGGGGACATAAAGTGGCTTGCTGAAGCATTGTCGAATGTTATAAAAAACTGTATTGAAAGCATACCGCCCGGCGGGCAAATAAAAATCAGTGC